>JAJQDF010000003.1 GCA_021202325.1 Clostridiales bacterium
ATATTTACTAATATAAAACCACTGAAATTAATACTGAAAATTTGGATTATTTTTATTAAATTTTATTTATTCAAAAAAAATGTCATTTTTTTAAAAAAATCTCTTTATTTTTTTGTTATTTTGTTATAAAATATAAATCAGTTAAAAGGATTTTGGGCAATTTTTAATGTGGCAGAATTTACATTAAAAAATCAACATATTAGTGTATATTGCTTTATGCAATTTTAGGAAATTACATAAAGTTTAAGCCTCTTAAATTGTCATTTTCCTATTACAGCAAACGGCGTGTGAAATGGGGAAATTTCTATTATTAATTATTTTATTGGGGTGGAAATATGATATCTAACCAAATTTTACAAAGTACTATTGACGGACTAAAAAACATTACCCGCAAAGACCTGAGCGTAGTTGAAAAGGAAGGAAAGGTTATCGCCACAACAGAAGAGAACATGATAGGACGTCAAATTGACGCTATCGAAAACTTCGTTGGTTCGCAGGCAGACAGCCAGCTTATTCTCGGATATCAGTATTTTAAAGTATACGACAACGATATCACAGAATACATTATTCAGGTAAAGGGCGAAGATGAGGATGGCTACAGAATCGGAAAAATTGCTGCTTTCCAGATTCAGAGCCTTCTTGTTGCGTACAAGGAAAGATATGATAAGGATAACTTTATCAAAAACCTTCTCTTGGACAACCTTCTTCTTGTAGACATCTACAGCAGAGCTAAAAAGCTCCATATCGAAAACAATATCAGACGTATTGTGTACCTTATCGAAATAAACATTGATAAGGATATGAATATTGTTGAGATTGTAAGAAGCATATTCCCTGCAAAGACAAAGGATTTTGTTACTGCAGTCGATGAGCACAGCATTATTCTTGTTAAGGAGCTTCGTGAGAAGGAGACAATGGACGAGATAGAGAAGATTGCCAAGATGATCTCCGATACTTTAAGCACAGAGCTCAATGTTAAGGTTTACATCTCTATCGGTACTGTAGTAAGCGACCTTAAGGATGTTTCACGCTCATATAAAGAGGCTAAGATGGCCCTTGAGGTAGGCAAAATATTTGAAAGCGACAAATATATCGTAAATTATAAAAAGCTTGGTATTGGTAGACTTATATACCAGCTTCCGCTTTCTCTTTGCAAGATGTTCATTAAAGAGGTTCTTCACGGACTTACTATTGAAGACTTCGATGATGAGACACTTGCCACAGTCAATAAGTTCTTTGAAAACAATCTTAATGTTTCTGAGACATCAAGACAGCTGTACATACACAGAAATACCCTTGTATACAGGCTTGACAAGCTTCAGAAAATGACAGGGCTTGACCTGCGCAATTTTGACGATGCCATTATATTCAAAATTACCCTCATAGTAAGCAAGTATATAATGTATATGGATAAAATGGTATATTAATACCTTGCTTTTTTGAATATATTCAGTGCGGTTTTTTGCACTGCTGATAAAGGCACGGGAAAGGACGATTTAGTTGATAAAAATAGACCATGTTACGAAGGTTTATCCCAACGGCACAGTCGGCGTTGAGGATATAAATATTCACATCGAAAAGGGTGAATTCGTATTTCTTGTCGGTTCCAGCGGTTCCGGCAAGTCAACAATGATTAAGCTTCTTCTTAAGGAGCTTGATCCTACAGAAGGAACAATAACAATAAATAGTCTTAATACAGGAAATTTGAAAAGAAGTCAGATTCCCTACCTTAGAAGAAATCTTGGAGTTGTATTCCAGGATTTCAGACTTCTTCCCAACAAAACGGTTTTTGAGAATATCGCATTTGCCATGCAGGTAATTGAGGCGCCTACAAAGACCATCAGAAGGAATGTACCTACGGTTTTGAGCCTTGTCGGTCTCAGGGACAAGTCAAAGGTTTATCCCAGAGAGCTTTCCGGCGGAGAACAGCAGAGGACTGCATTGGCCAGAGCCATTGTAAATAATCCGCCTATTCTTATTGCGGACGAGCCCACAGGAAACTTGGATCCGGCCACTGCTTGGGACATTATGACACTGCTTGAAGAAATAAATAAAAGAGGCACAACTGTAGTAATCGCTACTCATGCCAAGGATATAGTTGACCAGATGCAAAAAAGGGTTATTACCATTGAGAATGGTCATATAATTCGTGATAAAAAAGGTGGGTACAGCGATGAAATTTAGATCTATAAAATACTTTTTTTCGGAGGCCTTTGGTGGAGTTGTAAGAAACAGGCTCATGTCTGTCGCTTCCATAGGTACTGTTGCAGCGTGTATATTTATAATAACTATATGTTACTGCGCACTTACCAATGTAGATTATATGCTGGAGCAGGTAGAGGAATCCATCGGAATAGCTGTTTTCCTCGATGAAGGACTCAATTCCGATAAAATACTTGAGATAAACGATGCTTTGGTTTCATTGGAGCATGTAGAAAGTGTAAGCTATATTTCACCGGATGATGCCCTTAACGACCTTAAGGAATCCCTTGATGCAGAAGAGCTTCTTGCCGGATTTGATGAAACAAATAATCCGCTGTCAAGTTCATTTGAAGTGAACTTAGATGATATTGCTTATCAGAGCGAAACTGTCGACCAGATAAAGCTTATAGACGGCGTAAGAAATATAAGAAGCTCAGAGTCAGAGACACAGATACTTGTGAAGATAAGCAATTTTGTCGGAATATTCGGCGTTGTGCTTATATTGGTGCTTGCGGCCATATCTGTCGTTATAATAACAAATACTATTAAGCTTTCTGTTTTCACCAGAAGAACAGAAATCAGTATTATGAAATATGTCGGAGCTACTGACTGGTTCATACGCTGGCCTTTCGTAATAGAGGGAATAATAATCGGAATAGTCGGTGCGGCCATACCGATGATTGTCGCATGGCCTCTGTATAACAAGCTCGTTGATGTAATATATGAACAGATTCCTATGATAACAAGTATTGTTTCATTTAAATTCGGAATCGATATATTTTCTGTGCTTTTGCCGGGTTCACTTTTATTCGGCGCATTGCTTGGAGTATTGGGAAGTACAATATCACTTAGAAAACACCTTGACGTATAATCTAAGGAGGTTTTTATATGAAGTTCGCAGCAAAAAGACTTGCCGCTTTAGCTATGGCGCTTGTTTTGTCTTTTGCCGTAAGCTCGGTGGCTTTTGCAGAGGATAGTACAGGAATTACTGTAAACGGAAGAGGCGGTATTGAAGTAGATCCTGATACAGCCATAATTTATGCTACTATCAGTACATTTGCCGAGGAAGCCGCTGAAGCACAGGATGAAAACAACAAGATAGCCGAGGCAGTTAAAACAGCTATGATTTCTGCCGGAATAGAAGAGGACAGAATCGTAAGCGAATATAATTATGTAAGCCCGAGCTATGAATATGATAAAGACACATACGAAAACAGAATTGCAGGATATAATGCCTATGCCAGTATTTCTTTCAGAACCGGTGATGTAGACAATGCCGGAAAATATCTTGATACGGCTGTGGCCGCCGGAGCTACCGGTGCAAGGGTTTCATTTGCCCTTGAGAATTCTTCGATATATTATGCTGCGGCTCTTAAAGAAGCGGTTAAGGCTGCCAATGACTCGGCAAAGGCAATTGCCGATGCCTGCGGAGTTCAGCTTGGAAATGTGAAGTCTGTTCAGGAAAGCTCTTCGAACTATTATACTTCCGAATACGAATATGATACTGTTGAAGCTGAAGAAGCCGTTGTAGCTTCTGCAAACGGCATATCCGAAACCAATATACAGTATGACAAAATCAGCGTAACAGCAAGACTGACTATTACCTATGAAATTTCTTACTAACGGAGGAAAAAATGACTTTTAGGAAAGCTATTTTAGATGATCTCGATAGAATTTCCGAAATATATGACGAAATTCATACTAAAATAGAAGAAGGCGAATACACAACCGGCTGGGTAAGATCCATTTATCCCACAAGGAAAAGTGCTGAGGATTCCATCAATAAGGGCGATATGTTCGTTGAAGAGGATTACGGACTTATTGTTGCTGCCGGTAAATTAAATCAGGAGCAGGTTGATGCCTATGCCGATGCTGAGTGGAGCGAGGATGTGCCCGATGATAAAGTAATGGTGCTTCATACCCTTGTTGTTTCCCCAA
>JAJQDF010000231.1 GCA_021202325.1 Clostridiales bacterium
CTCATAATTATAATGTTTGTTATATTAAATGCAGTACTGGGAGTTATACAGGAAAGCAAGGCCGAAAAGGCTATAGAGGAGCTAAGGAAGCTCACCGTTCCCCATGCGAGGGTGCTTAGGGACGGCCATATAAAGGAAATTGACTCCAAGGATGTTGTTCCGGGAGATATTCTCATACTTGAAACCGGCGATATGGTTCCTGTCGATGCAAGAATAATAAGCGAAAGCGAGCTGAAAACCGATGAGTCGGCGCTGACCGGCGAATCCATGCCCGTATTGAAAAATTCCGCCGTTACACTTAAGGAGACTACGGCAACGGTAGACTTGAAAAACATGGTGTTTTCGTCCACATATGTCACCGGCGGAAAGGGCAGAGCCATAGCGGTATCAACGGGAATGGATACGGAGGTCGGTAAAATTGCGGCAATGATAGCCAAAAACGATGACAGCGAAACTCCGCTTCAAAGAAGGCTTGACAGCACGGGAAAAACGCTGGGGCTTTCGGCCATAGCCATTTGCGCACTTATTTTTATAATAGGAATAATCAGACATTATGAGCCCTTCGATATGTTTATGACGTCTGTAAGCCTTGCTGTGGCGGCCATACCTGAAGGACTGCCGGCAATTGTTACCATAGTTTTGGCTATAGGAATGCAGACCATGTCAAAGCGGAATACCATAGTCAGAACCCTACCGGCGGTGGAAACATTGGGTTCGGCACAGGTCATATGCACCGATAAAACCGGGACATTGACCAAAAACAAAATGAAACTGGTGCAAATAACCGATACCAAAGAAAATACAAGCCTGAATACAAAGAGGTTTATAATCCGTTTGGCGGCAATGTGCACCGACTGTTATTATGAGGACAGGCAATGGATAGGCGAGCCTACGGAAACGGCAATAGCCGAAGCGGCGCAGGAAATGAGCGAAAATAAGGGAAAAATAGACGGAATAATGCCGAGAGTAAGAGAAATTCCGTTTTCATCAGAAAGAAAAATGATGACGACAGTACACGACTTCGGAAACGGCAAAAATTTATGCATAACAAAGGGTGCGCCGGAGAGGGTACTTCCGCTGTGTACTGCGATGTCGGACGGGACAAGGATAGATTTGAACGAAAGAAAGCGGATACTTGATGTAAACGAAAAAATGACTTCGTCGGCGCTGAGAGTTTTGGCGGTGGCATATAGGGAGTGCGGAGCAAATGAGAGGGGCTATGAAAACAATATGATATTTGCCGGACTTATCGGCATGATAGATCCTCCAAGGGATGAGGCCGCACAGGCTGTTTCGGAGTGTGTACGAGCCGGAATAAAAACTATTATGATAACAGGGGACAATGCCATGACAGCCAAGGCCATTGCGGAACAAACTGGAATATACAAAGCCGGCGACAGAATTGTTACCGGAGAAGAACTGGACAAAATGAATGATACCCAACTGGATAGAGCGCTGGATAAAATATCGGTGTTTGCCAGAGTTTCGCCGGAGCATAAGCTGAAAATAGTAAACGCCTATAAGAAAAAGGACAAAATTGTAGCCATGACCGGTGACGGTGTAAACGATGCTCCGGCTCTTAAGGCCGCCGACATAGGCTGTGCCATGGGGCAAAATGGAACGGACGTTGCAAAGGGAGCTGCCGACATGATAATAACCGATGACAACTTTGCAACAATAGTCAGCGCCGTAAGAGAGGGCAGAATAATATACAGCAATATAAGAAAGGCCGTACATTTCCTGCTGTCCAGCAACATAGGAGAAATACTTACCATATTTACGGCAATGGCTTTCGGCTGGAGTACGCCTCTTTTGCCCATACATCTGCTGTGGGTGAACCTTATAACCGATTCGCTTCCGGCAATTGCCCTTGGGCTGGACAGGCCGGAGGAGGACGTAATGGAGACAAAGCTCATAGAATCGGATAAAAGCCTGTTTTCAGGAGGTTTGGGACAGAGAATAGCCTTTGAAGGGGTTATGATTGGCTTTCTTGCTCTGATAGCCTTCGGCGTAGGGCACAAATATTACGACAACGGTGAGATACACGATGTCAGCCGAACAATGGCCTTTGCGGTGCTCAGTATTTCTCAGCTTGTCCATGCCTTCAATATGCGCACAGACAGGTCGATATTCAAAATACATATATTGAGCAATAAATTCCTTTGCGTTGCCTTTGTCGTCGGGCTTGCAATGCAGGCTTCGGTCATTATGGTACCGGCTCTGGCAAATATTTTTTCGGTAACGGCTCTTGATATGAAACAGTGGGGAATAGTGATAGGATTATCATTTGTTCCTATACTTTTTGTGGAGTTCGAAAAGGCAGTAATGAAAGAAAAAAGCCTGCACTGAGTAACCAAAACTTGTACTTGGAATATTATATATAAAAGGACAGGCAAGGCGGTGAAATACATGAGAGAGCTTGCTGTCGAATACTACAGGGAGGGTTTTCCCTGCGGCTCCTGTATAATAAAGGCCGCCGATGAAAAATATTGCCTTGGTCTGAGCGGAGAATTGTCCAAGGCTGTATCGGCGGCAAGCGGAGGCTTTGGCTACGGAGGACTTTGCGCGGCCGCAGTCTCGGCCATATTGTTATTTGGATATATGTTTGAAGAGGATACGGCAAAGGTGCTTAGGATAGAGTTTCTAGATGAATTCAGAAAGAAATATCCTTCGTTCAATTGCTGTGTTATAGCTGGCGATTGTGAGAAAGTAGTCGCCGATGCCGCCGAAATAGCCGATAAAATAATAACATCAGTACTGGTTACTTAAACCTCATCAGTCTCGGCGGAGGAATCTTTGAGCAAAGCGGCTTCTTCCGCTTGGGCTATACGGGCACGCAGGACTTCGTTTTCTCTGAGAAGTGCATCGCATTTTGCTCTCCATCTGGCGGTAACGGTAGTTATTTCTTCGTTGCGTTTGGCAAGAGTCTGCGATAGCTCGCCGAGCTATGAGCTCATGGCCGCAATCTGATCTTCGTATTCTGCGGCCCGAATGGAGTTATCTCTGCGGGGCTGTACCGGCTCGGAACAGCTTTCGGCGGCCTTGGACTTTTCCGGAATAAAAGAAGGATATATGTCTGATACAACAGGAAATGTTATTGATGAAATATCGGTTATGACTTCATCAGCAGCAAAGCCGGCATTTTCGCTTATATCCAAGTATTCGGCTTTCACGCAGGAAGCGCTTATTCTTCCAAGATTTTTAGCTGAGGAAAAGGTTTTGCCGTCATTATCAGAATACAGAGCATATACCTTGCTGCCGCCATATATAAGGGCATAGAGCTTGCCGGTGCACAAAAAGAGCGAGCAGCTGCCGGAAAGCTGTCCCTCCCATATTATTCTCGCCTTTGACTGCACACCGCCTCTTATGCCCTTATATATGAGCTGTGACGAAAACATCCCCTGCGCCAAATACAGTATGTGGCTGTCCTTGCCGTTTGTAACTATGGATATATCCATGCATGGCAGGCTTGTGGTCAAAAGGTTTTCGGCCTCGGATATGCTTCCGCTTTCGAGATTAAGAGTACAGAACCGTATTGTTTTGTCGCTCATACGGTAATATATTTTTATTTTATCGGGAGACTGCCTTCTGGCAAAATAGACCGAGGAAGGTCTGAACGGTATTATATCGGTAATTTTACGGGGAGCTGACCAGTTTTCCTTTTTCATGGAACGTATATATAGACCTTCGCTTCCGTCATCGGCCTTTACACTGTAGAGCAGATGTACGGATTCGCCGAAAGAAAAGAATGATATTTTTGTACAGTTGGGTTCAAAATCCTTTGACATTGTTCGTGATAACCAGCGGTTAAAGTTATAATAGCAAAGATGTATTCCTTCAGAGCTTCCAATCAATAGATAAATTCCGCTTTGGTCAGCCCAAAGGGAAAAGTCAGGTGTGGCATTATCCATTATTTTCACTGTGTTTTCTGATATACACTTGTCTATCTGCCGGCAGTAAACAGCACCTGAACTGTGATAGAACAAAAACAGTCTGTTGTCCTTTGTGCGGATAAGCTTTATATTTTGCATCTGCATTTTATCACCTCTAAATATTATATTTGAAAACTTTTAAGAGATGAAAAAACTTTACGGATATGAAAAATTCGGGGCAAACAAAAAACACTCCCTTGGTA
>JAJQDF010000045.1 GCA_021202325.1 Clostridiales bacterium
TCTTATAATATGCGCTGTGTGTCCACACCTTTTAAAAATAACGGCTTGACATTAAATATAAATGTGTTAGAATTATGTCGTTATATATGAAAAAAGCTGTGATGGCGAAAAGTAATCCGATGGTTTTTCCCAGAGAGAAAGCGTCCTGCACCGAGATTAGGTGGATGGCTGAAATCGCTTTTGTTTTAAACTGTTAGATGAAGTTCCCGCCGGAGCTTGTCCGCTTAACGGCCTCATTTGGGCTCAGTAGGCAGATACGTTTTCCATACGTTACATGGACACGCTGTGCAGCAGCGTTGCCGAGAGCCTGTTTATCAGGAATCAGGGTGGTACCACGGAATATATCTCCGTCCCTATTTGGGACGGAGTTTTTTTGTTCAAAAACTGAAAGGAGCTATATTAAATGAAGGAACAGCTTAACGCAATTTATGAAAAAGCCGTCGAAAGCATTCAAAATGCCGAACAAATGAAAGATATTGACGAGCTTAAGGTTAAAATTCTCGGTAAAAAGGGAGAGCTTACCGGAATACTTAAGGGAATGGGAAAACTTTCTCCTGAGGAAAGACCGATTGTCGGCGAAATGGCCAACAAAATAAGAGCTGATATAGAATACAGAATGGAAGAGGCTAAAAAGGAGTTTGCGGCCAAGGAGCAGGAAATGAAGCTTAAGGCTGAAACAATAGACGTAACAATGCCCGGCAAAAAATGCGACTGCGGACATAAGCACCCCATGAGTATAGTTATCGATGAGATAAGCGACATTTTCATCGGCATGGGCTTTGAAATAGTTGACGGCCCCGAGGTTGAGCTTGACTACTACAACTTTGAGGCGCTTAACATTCCTGCAAACCATCCTGCCAAGGACGAACAGGATACATTCTATATTAACGGCGATATTCTTCTCAGAACACAGACTTCACCGGTTCAGGTAAGAACTATGGAGAGAGGAAAGCTCCCCATCAGAGCCGTATGCCCCGGTACTGTTTACAGAGCCGACGAGGTTGACGCTACCCATTCGCCTGTATTCCACCAGTGCGAAGGACTTGTTGTTGATAAGGGAATAACAATGGGAGACCTTAAGGGCGCCCTTGAGGTATTCGCTAAGGAGCTTTTCGGAAAGGATACAAAGGTTCGTTTCAGACCTCATCATTTCCCGTTCACAGAGCCCTCTGCTGAGATGGATGTTACATGCTTTGCCTGCGGCGGAAAGGGCTGCCGTGTATGTAAGGGCGAGGGATATATAGAGCTTCTCGGCTGCGGTATGGTTCATCCCAAGGTTCTCAAGATGTCAGGAATAGATCCCGATGTTTACAGCGGCTATGCTTTCGGTATGGGACTTGAGCGTGTAGCTATGCAGCGTTACGGAATTACCGATCTCCGTCTGCTGTTTGAAAACGATATGAAATTTCTTAAACAGTTCTGATTATAGAAGGAGTGTGAATAAATATGGATTTGTCAATGTCTTGGTTAAAGGACTATGTTGATATAGATGCAGATATAAAGGATTTTGTCGAGGATATCACGCTTACAGGCTCTAAGGTTGAAGGCTGGAGCGAAATGGGCGGCGAGATTTCAGGTGTTGTCACAGGAAAGATTACAGAGATTACAAAGCATCCCAATGCGGACAGACTTGTTATATGTAAGGTAGAAATAGGCAAGGATATGCCCCTTACCATTGTTACCCATGCCCCCAATGTATTTGAGGGAGCCTATGTATGCGTTGCCCTTGACGGCGCCACATTGGCGGGCGGAGTAACAATCCACGACACAGATTTCAGAGGCGTTATGTCATACGGCATGATGTGCTCGGTTGAGGAGCTTGGCTTCGACCGTCATGACTTCCCCGATGCTCCCGAAGATGGAATTTATATTTTCCCCGGTGAGGTTGAGCTTGGAAAAGATGTCTGCGATGTTATGGACTTGAAGGATAAGGTTGTTGAATTCGAGATTACATCCAACAGACCTGACTGCTTCAGCACAGTAGGCCTTGCAAGGGAAGCTGCTGCAACATACAACAAGGAGTTTAAATATCCCAAAATCGAAGTAAAGGAAGAGGCTGACGGCGACATAAACGAAATGATTCAGGTTGAAATTAAGAACCCCGAATTATGCCCCAGATATACAGCAAGAATAGTAAAGAACGTTAAGATTGAGCCTTCACCCAGATGGATGAGAAAAAGACTTCGTGCCAACGGAGTAAGACCTATAAACAACATAGTCGATATAACAAACTATGTTATACTTGAGCTTGGACAGCCCATGCATGCTTTCACAATAGGAAATATTGACGGAAGCAAAATTATAGTAAGAAATGCTGAAGAGGGCGAACAGATTACAACCCTTGACGGAAACGTAAGACAGCTTGATCCTTCAATGCTTGTTATCGCCGATGTAAATAAGGCCGTTGCTGTTGCCGGTGTAATGGGCGGCGAGAACTCGAAGGTAAACGGAAGCACCGATACAATACTTTTCGAGTCGGCCAACTTCAACGGACCTAATATCCGTGTTACCGCCAAAAAGCTTGGCTTAAGAACAGATGCTTCTGCCAAATATGAAAAGGGACTTGATCCCAACCTTACAATGGATGCTGTAAACAGAGCTGTTCAGCTTGTAGAAATGCTTGGCTGCGGCGAAGTAGTAAAGGGATGTGTAGACTGCTATCCCAACGTAAGAGAGCCTTGGATATTGGATTACAGCCCCGAAAAGATAAATAAGCTTCTCGGAACGGATATTTCCGAGGATGATATGATAAAGATATTCGAAAAGATAGAGCTTGTTCCTGATAAAGAAACAAAGACAGTTAAGATTCCCACATTCCGTCCCGACCTTGAGAGCATGGCAGACCTTGCCGAGGAGATTGCAAGATTCTACGGCTATGACAAGATTGTGCCTACACTTGCTTCCGGAACTCCCACTGTCGGAAAGAGAACATATGAGCAGAATATCACAGCCATGATTAAGAATTCTCTTATATCAAACGGACTTTGCGAGGCCATGACATATTCATTCGAGAGCCCCAAGGTATTTGACAAGCTCAATATTCCTGCCGATGATGATTTAAGAAAGACAGTTGTTATTTCCAATCCTTTGGGAGAGGATTTCAGCATTATGCGTACAACCACTCTCAACGGAATACTGACATCGCTTTCAACCAACTACAACAGAAGAAACGACAGTGCCGGCCTTTTTGAAATAGCCAAGGTATATCTTCCCAAGGCTGTTCCCGTAACTGAGCTTCCCGATGAGCCCAGAAAGGTTACAGTTGGTATGTACGGAAACATGGATTTCTATACAATAAAGGGAATAGTAGAGCATGTTATTGATACACTTGGAATAAAGAACGCCGAGTTTATTCCCAAGACAGACATCTGCTGGATGCACCCAGGAAGAACCGCCGCCGTTGAAATAGACGGAAAATATGTAGGCTATGTGGGTGAGTTTCATCCCCAGGTTGCCAAGAACTACGGCATAGGCACAAGAGTATATATCGCCTTATTGGACGAGGCTGAGCTTATAGAGGCTTCCAACCTGGTTACGGTATATAAGGCTCTTCCCAAATATCCTACAATGGTTCGTGACATTTCAATGCTTGTAAAGGATGAAATATATGTCCGTGACATAGAGAAGGAGATAGAGGCAGCCAGCGGAGAGCTTCTTGAAAGCATTGAGCTTTTCGACGTTTATAAAGGCGGACAGATTTCCGCAGGATTCAAGTCCGTATCCTTCTCCATAACATTCAGGGCAGAGGACAGAACCCTTGTTGATGATGAGGTTAATGCCGCTATGACTGACGTACTTTCTGTACTTGAGCAGAAGTTCGGAGCCGTACTGAGAGATAAATAACAAATGTAAACAGAATGCCCGTGCTGCGGGCATTCTATATATGAAAGCCCGATTGCTGCGTTCTGCGAATCTACGCTTCTCCGCTGCCGCTTCGGTCCGTGCTAAACGCATGCCACTGGCATGCAGCACCGCTCCGGTCGGTGCTAAACGAACATCCACCGGATGTTCAGCACCTCGCAATCGACCGTATTCGGTCTACGCTCATTTTTCTGTAAAAAATGGCCACGTGACTCATACGGTCAGCCCGTCCAATGTCCAGCCATCTATGCAAGCAAGCTT
>JAJQDF010000287.1 GCA_021202325.1 Clostridiales bacterium
ATAAGGTGATTAATTTTATTGAAAATAATACTGAGGCCGAAATCGAGGATACCTTTAAAGAAATATTGTAGAAAGACTTGATTTGTTCAAGGTTTTGTAAGAATGATTTGTTCACTTTTTTTGTAAAAAGAATTTGAATATCTCATGGATTGTGTTATAATAAATTGATTGCGCAGTTGAAGATATACTGCAAATGATATTATTTAAGGAGGAAATTTTACAAATGAGTTCGCAGATTTTGAGTAAAGAGGGTAATATAGTAAAAATCTCTTTTGATGTAACACCCGAAAAATTAGAAGAGGGCATTCAATATGCATATGATAAGAATAAAAGCAAAATAACGCTGCCCGGTTTTAGAAAAGGCAAGGTTCCCAGAAAGGTCGTTGAGGCTCAGTACGGAGTAGAATTTTTCTATGAGGATGCTGTTAACTTCGTTCTTAACGAAACATATCCCGCTGTTGTAGACGAGCTTGAGCTTGATCCCGTTGATATGCCCAATATTGATGTAAAAGACATCAGCAAGGAAATAGGCGCTAAATTCGAGGCTTCTGTTACAGTAAGACCTGAGGTTAAGCTTGGCCAGTATAAGGGCATCGAGGTTGAGGACTTCTCAACAGAGATTACAGAGGATGAGATAAACGCTCAGCTGAAGAAGATTCAGAACGAAAATGCAAGACTTATTCCCGTTGAGGACAGACCTGCCCAGATGGACGATACAGTAAATATTTCTTATCTCGGAACAGTTGACGGTGTGCCTTTTGAGGGTGGAGAGAGCGACAGCTATGACCTTAAGCTTGGCTCACATAGCTTTATCGACACTTTTGAAGACCAGATTTGCGGCCATTCAATCGGCGATAAGTTTGACGTAAACGTTACATTCCCCGATGAATACCATGCAGAGGAGCTTAAGGGCAAAGCTGCTGTATTCGCTGTAGAGCTTAAGGGAATCACAATGAGCGAGCTTCCTGAGCTTAACGATGATTTTGCACAGGATGTTTCAGAATTTGATACATTCGATGAATATAAAGCCAGCGAAGTGGAAAAGCTTACTAAGAACAAGGAAGAATCAGCTAAGCGTAAAAAAGAGGATGCAGTAATCGAGCAGATTATTGCCAACGCTGAAATGGATGTTCCTGAAGTTATGTATGATAACAGAGTAGAAGACATGATGAATGAGTATGAGCAAAATATGAAAAGCCAGGGAATTACCCTTGAAATGTACTGCCAGTTCTCAGGAATCACTGTTGACGGTCTTAAAGAACAGCTTAGACCTATTGCTAAGAACAGCGTAGATGCAAAGCTTGTTATGGACCAGATTGTTAAAGATAAAGGAATTGAGGCTACTGATGAAGAAATTCAGGCCGAGATTCAAAAGTATGCAGACCAGTATGGTATTGAGGTAGATAAGATTGCTCAGTACTATGAGGAAGATCCTGCATTTAAACAGGAGATTGCTATTCATAAGGCAATCGACCTTGTATGCGATTCAGCAGTAGTAAAGGCTGCCGAATAAGCAAGGAATTGCAGTTCGAAAGGAGTGTTGGAAATATGAGCTTAGTTCCTTATGTTATAGAACAGACAAATAATGGTGAGCGTTCTTACGATATATATTCCAGACTTTTGAAAGATAGAATCATCTTTCTTGGAGAAGAGGTAAACGATACTACAGCAAGCATTGTTGTGGCACAGCTTCTTTTCCTTGCGGCAGAGGATCCTGATAAAGATATTAATCTTTACATAAACAGCCCGGGCGGTTCTGTTACTGCCGGAATGGCTATTTATGACACAATGCAGTATATTAAGCCGGACGTATCCACAATATGTATAGGTATGGCGGCCAGCATGGGTGCATTCCTTCTGTCGGGCGGCGCTAAGGGAAAACGCTATGCACTTCCAAATTCCGAAATAATGATCCATCAGCCTTCTGGTGGAGCAAGAGGTCAGGCTACCGAAATTCAGATTGTTGCTGAGAATATTCTCAAAACAAAGAAAAAACTCAACGAAATTCTCGCACAGAATACAGGTAAGCCCTATGAACAAATTGTCCGTGACACTGAACGTGACAACTATATGTCTGCGCAGGAGGCTGTTGAATACGGCCTTATTGATGCAGTAATTACAAAGCCTGCACAGTAATCACTAAAGCGTGCTTGAAGCACGCTTTAGCTTTTCTACAGCAAAACAGGGAGATGAACAAATGCCAGCAAAATCAGATGACAAAAAACAGCTTAGATGCTCTTTCTGCGGAAAGCCGCAGGATCAGGTTAAGAAGCTTATTGCAGGTAAAAACGTGTATATCTGTGATGAGTGCGTCAAGCTTTGCTCTGACATTATTTATGAGGATTATGATTTAAACTGCGGGGAAAGCGACGATACAGCGCTTCCCAAGCCGGCTGAAATAAGGAAAATACTTGATGATTATGTTATAGGCCAGGAGGAGGCAAAAAAGACTCTTTCCGTAGCCGTGTATAATCATTATAAAAGAATAATGGCAACTGACAGTAATTCGGATAAAGATGTTGAACTTCAGAAAAGCAATATTCTTATTGTGGGACCTACCGGCGTAGGAAAGACTCTGCTTGCGCAGACTCTCGCCAAGGTCATAAATGTTCCCTTTGCCATCGCCGATGCGACCACCCTTACAGAGGCCGGATATGTCGGCGAGGATGTTGAGAACATACTGCTTAAGCTTATTCAGGCCGCCGATTATGACATTGAGCGTGCCGAAAGAGGAATTGTCTATATCGATGAGATAGACAAAATTACAAAGAAATCGGAAAACGTCTCCATAACAAGGGACGTAAGCGGCGAGGGAGTTCAACAGGCGCTTCTTAAGATACTTGAGGGCACAGTTGCTTCGGTTCCTCCCCAGGGAGGCAGAAAGCATCCCCACCAGGAATTGATACAGATAGATACAACAAATATACTTTTCATCTGCGGTGGAGCTTTTGTTGGACTTGATAAAATAGTTAAGCAGAGAACCGGCGAAAAGATGATAGGCTTCGGAGCCAAGGTTCAGACTAAAAATGACAATTCATTTGATGAGCTTATGAAAAAGCTGCAGCCCCAGGATTTGCTTAAATTCGGCCTTATCCCTGAATTCGTAGGCCGTGTACCTGTTGCTGTTGCTCTCCATAACCTTGATGAGGATGCCCTTATAAAGATTTTGGAGGAGCCTAAGAACGCTTTGCTCAAGCAGTATAAATATTTATTCGAGCTTGACGATGTTGAGCTTGAGTTTACAGATGAGGCTGTAAGAGCCATCGCAAAACAAGCTGTTGAGAGAGAAACGGGAGCCAGAGGACTTAGGGCGATTATCGAAGGCTTTATCAACGACATTATGTTTGAGATTCCTTCCGATAGTACCATTGAGAAGTGCATTATTACTGCGGATACAGTCAATAAGGTTTCAGGCCCCGAGATTATAAGAAATGAAAATAAGGTTCCTATTAAGGAAAGAAGAAAAACGCAGGATAAGGATTCGGCGTGATAACATTTTAAAATACCCCTTAAGCTGATGAAGTAGAAGTAAATAACTAAAATCAGCCTAAGGGGTTATTTTATTGAAATCCAATATATTCAATATATTTTTGCACCGGCATTAAAGGAGTGCTAAGAGAGGTCAAGGTATTGTTATTTACACTTCCTTTAAAAACCATTTCTCTGCCGGCGCTTTCAACAATTTTAAGCCAGTTGGAAACTATGCTTGACACTGACGGATCTTTGCTCTTTAGCAGCTTTCCGCAGCTGCGGTATATTTCAAGGGAAGGACTGCAGCAGGCCACAGAGGTATGAAGTACATCAAAATTATTTTCTCCCGGAAAACCGCAGTTTGATATGACAACAAATTTCTGAAGCTTGACTTCGCTGTTTTCCAAGTCAAAATTACCTTGGCTTTCTGTTATCTTCGGGCTTTTTAAAGGTATAAGCCTGTCTACAAAGTTTTTAAGTAAAGCAGTCATATTCCATGTATATATGGGTGTTGCAAAGCAAACGATATCAGATTCTTTGTAAAGCTTTAAAAGCTGTTTCATATCATCATGCAGTATGCATTTTCCGGGAGTTTTGAACCAGCAGGAAAAACATCCCTGACATTGAACAATATTATAATC
>JAJQDF010000179.1 GCA_021202325.1 Clostridiales bacterium
ATGGCAAAAGAAAATATTTAAATAAAATGACTTTTATCTTATCATAATTTTATTATTGACAAAGCAAAAAAGATATGTATAATATCGTTATACACAAATATTGTATACAGGCAATGACGAGAAGGAGTATCTTTGCTGCGGCATTTCAGAGAGAGGACGGTTGGTGCGAGCCCTTATGCGGACAGAGAGAAGCAGTCTTTGAGCTTTGAACCGAACAGTTAAAAGTAGGCTTCAACGTAGTTCCCACGTTACAGGGAAGCGGTATGACAGTACCGGCAGAGAGCGGGTTTTCCCGAATTTAGGTGGTAACACGGACTATGGTTCGCCCTAAGCATAAAAGCTTAGGGCGTTTTGTTTTTTAATTAAAAATTTAGGAGGTATTATTATGAGAACATTTGAAAAATCACATAAGCTTGATAACGTCAGCTACGATATAAGAGGACCGGTTATGGATGAGGCCAACAGAATGGAAGCCATGGGCATGAGAATACTTAAGCTCAATATCGGCAACCCGGCACCGTTCAGATTTACTGCTCCCGATGAAATGATAAGAGATATGATTTATAACCTCAGAGACACCGAGGGCTATTCCGACTCCAAGGGAATGTTTTCTGCAAGAAAGGCCATTATGCAGTACTGCCAGCTTAAGAATATCCCCAATGTGGATATTGCCGACATCTATACCGGAAACGGCGTAAGCGAGCTTATTACAATGTCAATGCAGGGACTTCTCAATAACGGCGACGAAGTTCTTGTGCCCATGCCCGACTATCCGCTGTGGACGGCTTCCGTTACTCTTGCAGGCGGAACGGCAGTACATTATATGTGCGATGAACAGGCAGAATGGTACCCCGATATTGACGACATAAAGAGCAAAATTACATCCAGAACAAAGGGAATCGTTGTTATCAACCCCAATAACCCCACCGGTGCGCTCTATCCCAAAGAATTGCTCGAGGAAATAGTCGAGGTGGCAAGACAGAACGAGCTTATAATATTCGCCGATGAAATTTACGACAGACTTGTTATGGACGGCCTTAAGCATGTTGCTCTCGGCTCACTTTGCCCAGACCTTCTGTGTGTAAACTTAAACGGACTTTCAAAGTCCCACCGTGTTGCCGGCTGGAGAATAGGATGGATGGCGCTCAGCGGCGATAAGAGCAAGGCAAAGGGCTATATCGAGGGACTTAATATGCTTTCATCCATGCGTCTTTGCTCCAATGTTCCCGGCCAGTCCATAATACAGACTGCAATCGGCGGAATACAGACATCCGATGAGTATATCATGCCCGGCGGACGTATATATGAACAGAGGGAGATTATATATAACGCCCTCAACGAAATCCCCGGAGTAAGCGTTGTTAAGCCTAAAGCTGCATTCTATATTTTCCCTAAACTGGATATGGAGAAATTCAACCTGAAGGACGACGAGCAGTTTGCGCTGGACTTCCTCAAGAGGAAAAAGATACTTGTTACCCATGGCCGCGGATTCCATTGGGATAAGCCCGACCATTTCAGAATGGTTTATCTTGCCGAGCCCGAACAGCTGGAATTTGCCTGCGCAGAGCTTGCCGATTTCTTAAGCAAATATCACCAATAATCATAATAAGGGCCCAAAAAAGGCCCTTGCTGCATATATAGATGTAGCATTTGGGAGGAAACATGGAAACTAAAAGGATATACAGACACTTCAAAGGAAATTTATATTTTGTGGAGGACATAGCCATACACAGCGAAACCGGCGAAAAATACGTTGCCTATAGGGCGCTGTACGGCAACTGTAAGCTGTACATAAGACCATACGATATGTTTGTGTCGGAGGTCGATAGGGAAAAGTACCCCAATGCCAAGAAGTATAGATTCGAGCCGGCGGACATTGAGAGCGTGAATTGACATGAGATATAATAATATTACCGAGGGCATATTCATAAAACGCCCAAACAGATTTATTGCCGAGGTCGAAATTGACGGCAGTATCGAAAGGGTGCATGTTAAAAACACCGGAAGGCTGAGGGAGCTTCTGAAAGAGGGCACGCCTGTATTGCTGGAGGAAAGCGATAAGCCGGAGAGGAAAACCAGGTATTCCCTTATTGCCGTATATAAAGGAAGTGAAATTGTCAATATCGATTCCCAGGCGCCCAATAAGGCGGCCTATGAAGCTTTGAAGGCCGGAAAAATTGCCGAGATAGGTAAGCCGGATGCCGTAAAAAGCGAAGTAACCTACGGCGGTTCACGGTTTGACCTGTACTACGAAAAGGACGGCAAAAAGGGCTTTGCTGAGGTCAAAGGCGTAACACTTGATGTGGGCGGCACTGCCAGGTTTCCCGATGCGCCAACCGAAAGGGGAACAAAGCACGTTAGGGAGCTAATAAAGGCCAAGGCCGAAGGCTATGAATGCTCCATACTTTTTGTTATACAGATGAATAATATAAGCCTTTTCGAGCCCAATTACGATACCGATCCAAAGTTTGCCGAAGCGCTGGCCGAAGCGGCGCAAAACGGCGTGAATGTCCTTGCCTATGACTGTGTTGTGGATAGGGACAGCATGGTATTGGACGGCAGGGTTGCGGTAAAGATAGCAGAAACAGAATAATGATACTAGCGGAAAGTCTGAAAAAAGGGCTTTCCTTTTTTTATTTCTTGAACCCTTTCGGTAATTGTTACAATATATAAGTGAAGGGCAAAATCCACCGCGGCGGAGGTTTAAAATGAACACAGAGGATTTAACGAAGTTTATAACCGAATACGGAAGGGACATATATAATTTTTGCCTGAGGCTAACCATGAACAAAAATGAGGCGGAAGAACTGTACCAAGATACATTCCTGAACGCCATGGACAAGGTCAATAACGAAGGTAACCCCAAAAGCTATCTGCTGGGTGTGGCACTAAGACTGTGGCAGAATAAAAGGCGGAAAACAGCTTGGCGGCACAGAATTGCTCCAGAGGACAATATGCTGGAAGGTATTGACATTCCATCTCATGTAACCCCGGAGAGCGAGTATATTAAGAAAGAGGAAAGACAGCTTGTGCTAAAGGCGGTAAATTCTCTGAAAGAGCCGCTCAGACATACGGTGATACTCTATTATTCCTCGGGACTTTCCATAGAGGAAACCGCAGAAATAATGGGTGTTCCTTCGGGTACGGTTAAAAGCAGACTTCATAAGGCAAGAGAAATATTAAAGCATGAACTGGAGGCCGATATAAATGGATAATAATATGGATAAAATTTTGAGACAGGCCCTTTCTTCTGAGGCTGAGGTGCCGGAGCATCTCAATGATAAAATATTAACAATAGCAAAGGAGAAGAAATATATGAGCTTGAGAAAAAAGAGAATAATAACGGTGGCGGCGGCAGCAGTAATAGCCTGCTCAGCGACGGCCATAGCGGCAATAAAATATCTTTCGCCGAAGGATGTGGCCAAACGTATGGATAATACGGCGCTGGCGGAAGCCTTCGAGTCCGACGGAGCGGTTTTGGTAAACGAAACACAGGAAGCCGGCGGCTATAAGGCGACATTCCTCGGAATTGTATCCGGCGAGGGGATAAGCGACTATGTAACAATAAACAACGGCACAGTTCTGAATGACAGAACCTATGCGGTAACAGCCATAGAAAAATCCGACGGCACACCAATGCCTGATATGGACAGCGAGCAAAGTTTTTTCGTCTCGCCGCTGATAGAGGGGCTAAACCCTGTGCAGTTCAATGCGTTTACATTGAACGGAGGCTATTCGGAATTTGTGATGGACGGCGTTTTGTACCGCCTGATGGAGTGCAGCAATGTGGAAGCTTTTGCGGACAGAACAGTGTATTTGTGTGTATCTGATTCAATGGCCTATAATATTGCTGCCTACAGCTTTGATGAGGCCACCGGTGAGATAACAAGAAATGCCGATTATGACGGCCTAAATGCCTTATTCATTATGCCGCTCGATGCTTCTAAGGCGGACAGTGCGGCGGCGGAGAGCATAATTTCCGAAATAAATGACTTTTGGAACGGCGATGATGCAGACGATACGGAGCTAGCGTAAAGTTTTTGTAGGAAAAATAAATAGATAAAATAAGAAAGCACCAA
>JAJQDF010000169.1 GCA_021202325.1 Clostridiales bacterium
ATATACTTAATAAATAAAAGTATAAACGGTATCGGAAGAATATTTCCGATAAACGCAATAATAAAAGAAGGCACGAGATCCATTCCCATCAAAAAACCGGCTATAATTCCGCCTCTCAGCTCCAGTATCGGAAGCATCGACACAATAAAAACTATCGCCTCCGGGCTTATCGTCTCTCCAAAATTATTTACAAACCATCCGGCCAATTGTTCCGCCATACTTGCCTCCAAAGTTAAATATTTTTTTCAAACCAATTGTATAGTATACTGTAAACCTTGTCCCTTTTCAAGTCATTTAATACTTCATGTCTCGCTCCATGGAGAAGTTTTATGTCAACATTGACGCATCCGCCCTTGAGCATGAGCTTATAAACCTTTTTGATGTCCTTGCCGTAATCGCCGACAGGATCATCCGAGCCGGATATTAAAAGCATGGGCAGATTGGAAGGAAGCGACTTTGCCCACTCATCTGTATTGACATGCTTTAAAAGCAGGAACAAATCTCTGTAGCCTTCATTGGTAAACAAAAATCCGCATTTTTCATCCTTAATATATTTATCTACGATATTTTTATCGGTAGAAATCCAATCATATTTTGTTCTTTTTGTGTCCAGCTTATTATTGAATGCTCCGAAGGCAATTCTGTCCACCAGTTCACCCTTCTGCTTAGGGTGCTTGGCCGCCATACGTTTGGATACAAATATTCCGAAATCCAACAAGGGATTTGTATAGCCTATCCCCATAAATACTGCTCCGTTAAAGCCGGTGCCGTAAAGTGAAGTATATTCCCTGGCCAAAAACGAACCCATGCTGTGTCCCAGCATAAAATAAGGAATGTCGGGATATTCAAGGCGCATCATTCCCTCAAGATAATTCATATCGTCAATAAGATTATGCCAGCTGTTTTCCCTTTTGCCAAAATAACCGAAGTCGGATTCATCCTCTACAGAATTGCCATGTCCCATATGGTCGTTACCGCATACCACATAGCCCCTTTTTGCAAGATATACCGCAAATTCCTCATATCGGAGAATATGCTCTGCCATACCGTGGACAAGCTGTATAACAGCCTTATAGCTTTTGAAATCGGTATCTCTCCAAATACAAGCAAAAATATCATGTCCTCCCCCTGAGGACGGAAAATCAAGCTCAAACCTTGTAACATCCATATTTGTCACCCCTGAATAATAACTGTTAACATATACAAAAACGCCCCGCCGCTTATAATGATTATATAGCAAAGGAGCATTTTTGTCATCTATGGATTATTACGATTTATTTAAGAAAATCCGTCAAAGTATAATACAGATAAGGCCTCCGCTTCCTTCATTGAGTATTTTCTGCAGCGACTCCTGAAGCTTCATCTGTGCATCCTCTGGCATGGTATAAATCTTATTATGCATACCTTCATTTACAAGGGTGTCCAGCGTTCTTCCAAAGAGGTTCAGCTCCCATATTTTTTGTCTGTCAGTTTTATATGTATTCAGAATATCGTCTATAAACTCCTTACTCTGCTCCTCAGTGCCAACAATGGGCGCAACCTCAGTTTCAATGTCTGTCTTTATCATGTTTATGGCCTCGCCGTGAGCCTTTATTTTTATTCCGTAGCGTGAACCGTGCTTGAAAACCTCCGGCTCATCGAGAATAATATCGTCAAAGGCAGGCCCAACAATGCCGTAGCCCTTGCGTTTTACATCGGACAGTGCAGGACTTATTTTATTATACTCAGCCCTAAGAGCTGAAAGCTCCTTCATTATGCTTATAAGCTCATAGTCGCCCTTTATATCCATGTTTATCATTTCGCTGAGGACTTTATAAAACAGCTCGTCATTCATAGCTACATCGATTTCCGCTCCGCCGTTTCCGGCGGAAATGTCGCCCAGATATACTTTTCTTATGTACTCGTTTTCCTCTAACTTTGCGGCGCAGGCCGATACAGATCTGAGATTGGTAGCAATATCGGTTAGGCCTGCCAGCGTTTCAATCATTGAGCTTTTCAGCCAATGCCCGCTGTCAAGACTTTCAAGCCATCTGGGAATGCTGATATTTATTTCATTGACAGGAAATTCATAAAGCAGGCTTTCTAGCAGACCGTTTATATCGTCGTCCTTCAGCTGTGCACAATTCATTATTTTTACCGGAACGCCGTATTTTTCTTCTAATTCCGCCCTTAACAATGCAGTGTCTGGACTGTAGGGATTGGCTGTGTTCAGCACCATTACGAATGGCTTGCCGGATTTTTTAAGCTCGGCAACAATATCCTCCTCGGCCTCAACATAGTTTTCTCTGGGAATATCCGTTATTGAACCGTCCGTAGTCATGGCAACAGCCACAGTCGAATGGTCGTTTATTACCTTATTTGTTCCCGTAAGAGCCGCCGCTGCCAGCGGCATGGGTTTATCCGACCATGGTGTGTTTACCATCCTTGCCTCGTCACCGTCGGTTGTGCCCTCTGCACCTTCCACAATGTAGCCAACGCAGTCAATTAGCCGCATTTTAAATTTTACGTTTTCGCCTATCTGCAGTTCCGCCGGCTTTGACGGTACAAATTTTGGCTCGGTGGTTGTAATTATTTTTCCTTGGCCTATGAGCGGCAGTTCGTCCCTTGCCCTCTCCTTTTCGAAGCCGTTATTCATATTGGGCAATACAGCCGTTTCCATGAACCGTCTTATAAATGTCGATTTACCGGTACGGCAAGGCCCTGTTATGCCAATGTATATTGCGCCCGATGTGCGCTCTGAAATATCCTGATATATACTTGTATTAGTCATATTCTCCTCCGCAGTTTTTTCCTTTATAAAAATTTATGAGGCTTATACATTCAATATTACTGTTTCACTTTAATAAATGTTTATGTTGCAAAACCTCCCAAAGCCTATTATTATAATTGGTATAAATATTTTTTGGAGGTAAAATCATGTCAATAGATAAAGTTAGAGCCTATTTAAAGCAGTTTGGCAGGGACGGTGACATAATGGAATTTCCCGTATCGAGCGCCACTGTCGCTCTGGCGGCCGAGGCTCTCAATGTAATTCCCGCTAGGATAACAAAAACCCTTGCCCTCAAATGCGGCGACTCATGTATGGTAATCTGTGTTGCCGGAGACGGAAAGATTGATAACCACAAGTTCAAAAGCGAATACGGCTTCAAAGCCAAAATGCTCTCTCCCGAAGAAACTCTTGAAATGACGGGCCACGCCATAGGCGGAGTATGTCCCTTTGCCCTTCCCGAAGGCGTAAAGGCCTACTGCGATGTATCGCTTAAGAGATTTGATACTGTTTTTCCGGCCTGCGGAAGCTCCAATTCGGCAATAGAGCTGACCTGCGATGAACTTTTTGAGTACTCTGCTTCTCAAAAATGGGTTGATATATGCAAAGACTGGGAGTAATACAGCTAATAGAGACAAAGTCAAAAGCGATTTTGTCTTTTTTAGTTTTCCTGAATTCCTAGGTAATTGTATGGTACATCTCCCTTTATTATCGTATCAACCAGCATGAGCTTCCTTGTCATGCTGACCTTCCTATTATAAAGAGGATTTACAAGGCTGACATCTATGTTTACTGTCAGCCATATTTTATAGTTTGTTTGATTTATTCCGGCGGAGGTAAACTCTGTTTCATAGTCAACCTCGGCTCCGCCAACAGGTTTTACCTCAAAGGATATGGCCGGACCGCAGTTTGACAATATACCTATTCCGGTTGCCGCACCGTAGGGAATGCTTACCTTATTATTTTCCATGTTTTGAAGCTCATCTGTTATATGGCTGCTCATTTGGGCACAAATCATGTTGACAATGACCGTATCCGCCGAAAGGGTTGTAATACCGTTTTCACTCTGTAATTTTAATATGTCGTCCAGTTCTATTTTATTTTCGCCGAGAACATCCTCTGCGGCAGAATTTATTATGTAATTTGCCCTTTCCTTTGCTTCGGCCAAACATATTTCAGCCGCAGCGGGCATAATATACCTTTCAGCAGTCGATATAAATGTTATTCCAATAATTCCGCATAATATTAGTGACAAAAACACCACTAAGCCTCTTATTTTCACTCTAAAAATACATATCTCCTCCAC
>JAJQDF010000131.1 GCA_021202325.1 Clostridiales bacterium
GAGCTTACGCTGTAGGAAGAATCCTTGAATGAAACAATAAGTACGGAAGCCTCCGCCGCCTTAAGCTCACCTATGAACCTCTTGAAGTTTTCGTCATCATCCAGACAGCCAATGGCGGTGGAAAGTATCATATCGTTCTTTTTTATGAAGCTGTCGGTAGGCATTTCCTGGACGGAAATGGAGCTTATAAGAACATTGGAATAATCAAGGGGCTGAGTCAGAACCTTAAGCTCCTTAACGGGATTATCTATGATAAAGTCATTTAGCGAGTACATTTCATCCCTCCTTAAACTTACAGATTGAATTTATTATAATAGCGATTTTGCAGTTTTACAATAAGAGAGCCCATATTTTGTAGGATAATTTAATTAAAACATTATACATTATGTGTAACAAAAACAGGCGGAGCAAATCCGCTCCGCCTGAAAAATTTTATCTATTTTGTATTATTCAGCTGCTAATTTCTTGTAGCCTTCAAGTCTTTCCTTAGCATACTGCTCTGTCTTGTCGAAGAGTTCCTGAGCAATTTCAGGGAATGTCCTTACAAGTGAGCTGTAACGAACTTCATTCTTGATGAATGCCTGGAAGTCGCCTGTGGGCTCCTTGGAGTCAAGAATGAACGGATTCTTGCCTTCTTCCTTGAGAAGAGGATTGAATCTGTACATATGCCAGTAACCGCATTCAACAGCCTTTTTGATTTCTGTCTGAGCTCCGCTCATGCCGCCCTTGATACCGTGGTTGATGCAGGGAGCGTAAGCGATTATGAGTGAAGGTCCGGGATATGCTTCAGCCTCTTTGAGAGCCTTAACAAGCTGTGCCTGATTTGCGCCCATTGCAACCTGAGCAACATATACATAGCCGTAGCTCATGGCCATCATGCCGAGGTCTTTTTTCTTAACTCGCTTTCCGCTTGCGGCAAACTGAGCAACTGCTCCGGCCGGTGTAGCCTTTGAAGCCTGTCCGCCTGTGTTTGAATAAACCTCTGTATCGAATACAAATATGTTAACATCTTCACCGGAAGCAAGAACATGGTCAACTCCGCCGTAGCCGATGTCGTATGCCCAGCCGTCGCCGCCGAATATCCACTGGCTCTTTTTAACAAGCTGATCCTTGTTTTCGAGTACATAATCTATAATAGCCTTTGCTTCTGTGTTTTCTGTCTTGAAACCGTTGAGTCTCATAACAAGTTCGTCGGATGCGGCTCTGGAAGCATCGCCGTTATTCATTGTTTCAATCCATTTGTCTATAGCGCCGGCAAGCTCTTCGCAAGCCATAGGCTTAAGTGTTTCAAGCTTTTCTTTAATGCCTGTCCTGAGCTGTTTAACAGCCATTGCCATACCGAGACCGAACTCTGCGTTGTCCTCGAAAAGTGAGTTATTCCATGCAGGGCCGCGGCCATCTTTATTTGTTGTGTAAGGAGCTGGGGGTGCCGAGCCGCCCCAGATTGATGAGCAGCCTGTAGCATTGGCAATGTACATTCTGTCACCGAAAAGCTGAGTTATAAGCTTAGCATAGGGTGTTTCTCCGCAGCCTGCGCAGGCGCCTGAGAACTCAAGCAAAGGCTGTTCGAACTGGCTGCCTTTAACGGAAGCTTTGTCCATGGGGTTAGCCTTGGGCGAGAGTGAAAGTGCATACTCCCAGTTAGCAGCCTCCTGTTCCTGTGTTGAAAGCGGTTTCATAACAATTGCCTTTTCCTTTGCAGGGCAAACAGTTACGCAGCTTCCGCAGCCAAGGCAGTCAAGAGCTGAGACCTGCGTAGCGAACTTAAGTCCGGCAAATGCGGCGCCGCCCTTAGCATCAGCCATCTTGAATCCGGCAGGTGCATTTTCAGCTTCTTCTGCATTGAGAAGGAAGGGACGGATTGTAGCATGAGGGCAAACATATGAACACTGGTTGCACTGTATGCATTTTGCGGGATCCCATTCGGGAACATTTACTGCGGCGCCTCTCTTTTCATAAGCGGCTGTTCCGAGAGGAGTTGTTCCATCCTCGATACCCTTGAATGCACTGACGGGAAGGCTGTCGCCCTTACGTCCGTTTACTGCTGTAACTACTGTCTTAACATATTCGGGAGCAT
The DNA here is from genome assembly GCA_021202325.1 of Clostridiales bacterium. Classification (GTDB taxonomy): domain Bacteria; phylum Bacillota; class Clostridia; order Lachnospirales; family Anaerotignaceae; genus Metalachnospira. The sequence continues at coordinate 2,078 of JAJQDF010000131.1, forward strand.
CCTTAACTTCTTCTGCTGCCTCGTCAACGGCATTGGCCCATTCAGCAGGAACCTTAACCTCTACAACGCCGGCAACGCCCTGGTCAACAGCGGCATAGTTCATGTTAAGAATATCGTCGCCTTTTTTGCCGTATGTCTTTTTGATGGCGGCCTTCATATAATCTACTGCGTCATCAATGGGGATGATGTTGGTAAGCTTGAAGAATGCGGCCTGGAGAACGGAGTTGATTCTGTTGCCAAGACCAATGCTTTCAGCAATGCCTGTACCGTTGATGATATAGAACTTAATATTGTGTTCGGCAAGATATCTTTTCATTGCTGCAGGAAGGTTATTGTCAAGCTCGTCCTCTGACCATTCTGTGTTGAGAAGGAATGTGCCTCCGTCCTTAAGGTCTGTAAGTATGTTGTCATAGATATGTACATAGGACTGCTTGTGGCACGCAACGAAGTCTGCCTTGTTTACAAGATATGTGGAGCGGATGGGCTTGTCGCCGAAACGAAGATGCGACTGAGTTATACCGCCTGATTTCTTTGAGTCATAGTCAAAATAAGCCTGAGCATATTTGTCTGTGTGGTCACCAATGATTTTAATGGAGTTTTTGTTGGCGCCTACTGTACCGTCGGCACCAAGTCCCCAGAATTTACACTGTATTGTTCCGTCGCCGGCTGTAACGTCAACGGGTGCGCCGACCTCAAGTGAGTGGAATGTGACATCGTCAACGATACCAATTGTGAAATGGTTCTTGGGAGCGTCAGCCTTAAGATTTTCATAAACAGCGATAATCTGGGCAGGAGTAGTATCCTTTGAGCCTAAGCCGTAGCGTCCTGCAATAATAACAGGTCTGTCAGCCTTGTCAAAGAGAGCTGTACATACATCCTGGTATAAAGGCTCACCCTGTGCGCCGGGTTCCTTTGTTCTGTCAAGAACGGCAATCTTTTTGCATGTTGAAGGAATAGCGCCAAGGAAATGCTCAACCGAGAAAGGCCTGTAAAGGTGAACCTTGATAAGGCCGACTTTTTCGCCTTTAGCCATAAGGTAGTCAATTGTTTCCTCGATGGTCTCGCAGGCTGAGCCCATGGCGATTATAACTCTGTCGGCATCGGGAGCGCCATAGTAGTTGAATAACTGATAATCTCTTCCTGTAATGCGGCTGATTTCCTTCATATAATCTTCGCATACGCCTACGATGTTTTCATAGTAGGGGTTACAGGCTTCTCTTGCCTGGAAGAAAATATCAGGGTTCTGAGCTGTTCCTCTTAATACGGGGTGCTCAGGGTTAAGCGATCTTCTTCTGAAAGCATTGACGGCATCCATATCGATAATCTTGGCAAGCTCGTCGTAGTCAATACATTCTACTTTCTGAATTTCGTGGGATGTGCGGAATCCGTCAAAGAAGTGAAGGAAAGGAACTCTGCCTTTGATTGCTGAAAGATGAGCAACACAGGCCAAATCCATAACTTCCTGAACGGAGTTTGAACAGAGCATAGCAAAGCCAGTCTGACGGCATGCCATAACGTCGGAATGGTCGCCGAAAATAGAAAGGGCGTGGCTTGCAAGGGCTCTGGCACTTACATGGAATACACCGGGAAGAAGCTCGCCGGCAATTTTATACATGTTGGGAATCATGAGAAGAAGTCCCTGGCTGGCTGTATATGTTGTTGTGAGTGCGCCTGCTGCAAGAGAACCGTGTACTGTTCCGGCTGCTCCGGCCTCAGACTGCATTTCAATAACCTTTACAGGCTGGCCGAAAAGGTTTTTCTTTCCGTTGGCTGCCCAGTCGTCTGTGTGTTCAGCCATCGGGGATGACGGTGTGATGGGGAAAATACCTGCTACTTCTGTAAACGCATATGATGCGAAAGCAGCAGCCTCGTTACCGTCCATAGTTTTCATTACTTTAGACATTTTGTGTTTCCTCCTTATTTTTGTCTGCATTTATGTTAAACTGGTTTGCAACTACGAAGTTATACATATTAAGTATAGCAAAATAATTC
>JAJQDF010000061.1 GCA_021202325.1 Clostridiales bacterium
AGGCCGTTATTACCGGAGTTTCGGCACAGCCCAAGTCCTTAAGAGTATCATAGACAGTCATCATCTGCTCCGCTCTTTCGGGATTTGAAGCATCAACCACATGGAGAAGTATATCCGCATAATTCAGTTCTTCGAGAGTTGCCCTGAATGCCTGGATAAGATGGTGCGGAAGCTTTCTTATAAATCCTACAGTATCAGTCAGCATAATTGCAGTACCGCTTGGAAGCTTCAACGCTCTTGCTGTTGTGTCAAGGGTTGCAAAAAGCTTGTCCTCAGCCAAAACCTCAGCATCTGTCAGCCTGTTCAAAAGCGTGGATTTTCCGGCATTCGTATAACCGACAAGTGAAACATTAACTATTCCCTTTTTGTCTCTTCCGCTTCTTAAAAGCTCTCTGTGGGTTTCTATGTTTTTAAGCTCTCTGTCCAACTCGGCTATTCTCTCTTTAATATATCGTCTGTCGGTTTCCAGCTTTTTCTCGCCGGGGCCCCTCGTACCTATACCGCCGCCGAGTCTTGAAAGCGCTGTTCCCTGTCCTGTCAGTCTTGTAAGCCTATATTTAAGCTGTGCCAGTTCGACCTGTATTTTTCCTTCGTTGGACATAGCTCTAGCAGCAAATATATCCAGTATAACCATGGTTCTGTCCATAACCTTAGTATCCAGCATATCCTCAAGGTTCCTCATCTGGGCAGGCGAAAGCTCATCGTCGGTTATTATTCCGTCAGCATCAAGGGCGGCAATCATCATTTTCAGCTCTTCGGCCTTTCCCTTGCCGATATAATGGCCGGGATGTCTCTTTTCCCTGTGCTGAATCATTCTTCCCACGGTAGCTGCTCCGGCGGTATCTGCCAGTTCTTCTAGTTCATTCAAATATTTGTCGCCAACACTGCCATCTTCATCAACCGCCACAAGTATTACTCTTTCCTGGGGCTTTTCCACATCATACAGTTTTGTTTCCTTAGCCATGTTATTTTCCTCTGAAGCTTTCCATTATTTTCTTTCTCATATATTTAGCCGCATCCTCCGGCAGTATGGGATTGATATAGCTGTTTGTTCCGTATTCAAATCCAGCCGGATTACCCATTCTCGGCAATATTTTCATATACCAATGACCATCCATTCCATTTGGTGTATCCTGAAAGCATATATTGTAGCAAATTTCTTTTCTGAGCGTCTTTATTCCTGAAAGTATTACCTTGAAAATCTGAGCAAGCGATTCAAGCGCATCTTCATCGAATTCGCCAAACGACCTGATATGTTCTTTTACGGCAATGACGGTCTCATAGGACATTTTTGAGGCATAAGGGCAAAAGGCTATAAACTTATCATTTTCGGCAATAATCCTTTTATCGACATAGTCTTCATGTTCCAGCATATCGCATATAAGGCACTCCCCGTATTCTTTTTTATAATCTTCACATCGCTCCTGGATAGTCTCCTGCTCCCTCGGCACAACCGGCACGCCCATTATCTGCCAGTGGGAATGGAGTATTGATGCTCCAGCATCGGGGCCGCAGTTTTTGAACACCTGTACGTATTCCACGCCGTCTACTTTTGTTATTATTAAAAATCTTTCTTTTAATACCTTAAGCACTTCTAAAAGCTTATCTTCGCTGAAATCATGAATGACCTCATTATGATTAGGCGTATCAACTACCACCTCGTGAATTCCGTATCCGTACTCTGCGTTATAAAAGCCCTCATCATCATAATAATAATCATCATCAGATAGAGCTGGATATTTATTGGGAAATGCCCTCACACTCCACTTTCCGTCCAGTCCATCCTGATAAACAGAATTGGTAGTAAGATCTTCATTTCCGGGACAGAACTGGCATTCGCTGGCGTCGTCCGTTTTCGGAATGCTCTTTTTTATAAAATCATAAGGTCTTTTCATTCTGTTTCCTGCGAATATTACCCACTCGCCTGTAAGTATATCCTGTCTTAACTCTGACAATAGACTCGCCTCACTTCTTAATAGTTAAATTCTCTATGCCATCAAATACGTTATTTTGAGACGGTGTAAGTTCCCCGTCAATTCTTGTTCCTGAGTAAACCTTTGATTCTCTGAAAACAAGGCTTATATAGGGCAGTTCCTGGGATATATACTGCTGCAGTGCAGCATATGCCTCCTGCATGTCCTCATCAGTCACCGCGCTTTTGCAGGCTTTCAGATATTCATCCATCTTTGTGCTGCTGTAATTAATAAGGTTGACACTCTCGCCGTTTAGCTCCTCTGAGCCAAACATAAATGTAAAGTCGCACACAGGCGAAAGGCTCCAGCCGCCGACAACAATGTCAAAGGTTCCGCTATTAAGCTTTGCTTGGTACGTTTCAAAATCAACAGTCTCCATTGTTATCTCAAAACCAAGGCCTCTGAGCGCCTCGGCCAGCTTTATACCGACTTGCCTTCTCTCGTTGTTTTCGCTGTTTACAAGGAGCCTAAGCGAAAGCGTTGAGGGGTTGTCCCCGCTGCTTTGTCTTACGGTATCGCTTCCGCTTCTGTATCTCCAGCCTGACTGCTCCAAAAGCATTTTTGCCATTGATAGGTCGTAGTCATATCCATATACAGAGCTGTCATAAAGCCATGATGAGGAGCTTACCGGAGTATATGCCTCTTCGGCATTATCCAGATATATTCCCTCTATAATGCTGTCCTTATCCACAGCATATGCAATAGTCTGTCTTACGTTTCTATCCTTCAATATCGAATTATTGAAATTAAAGCCTATAAAGTCATATTCGCCGGTTGTATAAGAAACGGACTTAACCGAGGCAGAGTTGCCCATTCCGGCGGTTTCCGTGTCATCGGAGGCAAGTATATCGGTAATTCCCTGGGAAAACAGATTTATATCAGTTTCGCTGTCCTTAGTCATTATTACTTCTATTCTGTTTACCCCTGCCATTCCGTTAAAACAGTTTAGGGACGCCACAAGGGTTAGCTCGTCCGGCTGCTGAAGGCTTTCAAATCTGTAAAGTCCTGTTCCCAGTGCGCTGTCAGTATTTGTATTCTCATTGGCATAATCTCCGCCGTAGAACGTCCTGCTTATTATGGGTATTGCCAAATAGTATATGTTTCTGCCGGTGGATTCATAAAATGTAACAGATATGCTGTAATCGCCGGTAACAGACCAAGTTCTTATGTTCTCCACACAGTTTTTATAATATGAATTTTCGGCATTGTCTATGGTTTTAAGGGAATAGGCAACATCATAGGCCGTAAGCTTGGTTCCGTCGGAAAAGCATACGTTCCTGTTCAACTCTATATATACAACGCTTCCGTCATCATTGAATGTCCAGCTGTCAGCTATATTGGGCTCTGCCTTACCGTCAGAGCCTATATTTATAAGCTTTTCATAAATAAGAGAAAGCACTCTGTCAACGGATTCATCCGAATTTGTAAGCGGATTCAGAGTTTTAGCCATACTCATGGACATGGTTATAACATCTTCGATGTCTTCCTCTTTATCTATGGAGACTCCCTGTGCGGCAACATCGCCGGAGACAGTAGTTGTTTTAGTTCGAGTGCATCCCGTCATCAACAGAAGCGCAACTCCCAAAAGAGCAAAAAATCTTTTCATAACACTTAAAGCTCCTTGTAGTATTTCTCATATTTTTCAATATATTTCAGCGTGTTTTCCACGTAGGTTTCCGTTTCCTGATACGGAATATAATCCAGTGTAATTCCGTCACTGCTGTATTCCGAGTTTTCCAGCCAACCGGATACATTTCCATTGCCTGCGTTATAAGCCGCCAAAGCTGTGGATAGATTATCGTCATACATATCAAGCAGGTACCTGAGATACCAGCACCCTATGTGTATATTATAGTCCGGCTCATATAGCTTGTCGTCGTCATAATTATTGAGTCCCATTACTCCGGCCGCCCATTCTCCGGTTTCAGGCATTACCTGCATAAGGCCTCTGGCGCCGGTATGGGAGCATGTAGAAGCATCAAAGCCGCTTTCTGCCTTTATTACCGCATAAATGACCTTTTTGTCAAGCTCATATTCCTGAGAGTACTTATCTACATACTCACTATATTTTATTGGATACAAAAC
>JAJQDF010000274.1 GCA_021202325.1 Clostridiales bacterium
AAGTGTATTGATAACTTGACTTTTTTGAGATTGGTTGACTATACTATAATTATACCGAATACAGGAGCGTGATGAGCATGTTATTTAAAAGGGAGAAGTATCTTAAAAAGATTCGTCCGTTTTACGATGCTGATGATTTGATAAAAGTGATTACCGGAGTACGCCGTTGCGGCAAATCCAGTCTTATGCAGACTATAGCTGACGAGCTGATAATTAATGGAGTTGATCCCGAAGCTATCATTTACCTTGACTTAGACAAACGTGAAAACCGTAAAATAAGAACTGCAGATCAGCTTGAACAGCTGATTGACAGTAAAATAATAAAGGATGGGCTTAACTATCTCTTCATTGATGAGGTTCAGAATGTTGCCGGGTTTGAAGATGTGGTAAATGGCTTTCGAACCGACGGCGGCTTTTCTATCTTTATCACCGGTTCAAACTCTTATCTGTTGAGCGGCGAGTTAGTTACTAAGCTTACAGGACGATATTTGGAATTTGAGCTATTTACACTCAGCTTCGATGAATATATTCGCTTTAAGGAATTTTTCGGCAAACAGGTTGAACCCAATATGGCGGTTGAATTTAACCATTATATTTTAGAGGGCGGCTTTCCTCGGACAATTACCATTGACGATGAAGCTGCCAAGCGTACCTATGTTGCAGGTGTTATAAGCGAAATATTTGAAAAGGACATAAAACACCGTGTCAAAATTAAAGATTTTGCTTCGTTTGAGGCTGTCAGGAACTATATAATTAATAATTTCGGTGCTACAACCAGTATAAAGAGTTTGACAGAGGCTCTTAACAAAAATGGGATTAACGTCACGAGGTCTACTGTGACCAAATATGTTAAGACGCTGGTGGATGCGAAAATTCTTTATGAATGCAGCCGCTTTGATATGAAGTCAAAGAAATCACTTTCCGGTGAGAAAAAGTATTATCTTGCCGATCTCAGCTTCTATTTCTCGCAAAATACCGACAACCGAATTAATTATGGGCCGGTTTTGGAGAATATTGTCTATCTTTATGCACGCAGCTACGATTATGTAATCAGCGTAGGACGAATTGGCAAATTAGAATGTGATTTTATTTTCAGAAGTACGGCCGGGGATTATTCTTATATGCAGGTTGCGTATACAATTATGCTCAGTAAGGAAACGGAGGACAGAGAATATCGTCCCCTTGAATCCATTCCTGACAACTATGCAAAATATGTCGCTACAATGGATTATATCCTGCAAAAGAGGAATGGAATCAAGCATATCAATATAATTGATCATATGGCATCTTGCTTGCTGTTCTAAAATCCAATACAAGTAAGATGCATAAATGGCACAGCCGAGAAATTTTATCTCCTGCTGTGCTGTTTTATATTTATAAAGATTTGCGGATATAACCACAAAATATATTAAATTTACAAAGTTTTGCGGATATAACCGCAAAAGTTATTGTATATCTGAAGTTTTTCCGTCACCACCCGCAAAGGCTATTATTTTAACAAGTTTTGCGGTATAATATTCGTAACAAGAAAGTTATGTTGATTTTACAGGCTTTAGCTGATATAGTTTAAGAGCGCCGACATGGAGGTATGATGTTATGAAAATGGTACATGTTACAATTCAGACAAAATGCATTGATGAATCTGTAAAATTCTATCAGTCTATTACAAAATTAAATATTATAAGAGATTTCCGCTCCAACCCTGACCATAAGATTGTATTTTTGGCGGATTCCGAGAAAGAAACATGTGTGGAGCTGGTGGAGAACGTGAGTGAACCCTATTCCGGAGAGGGCATTTCTATGGGCTTTGCGGTAGATGATGTACAGGGCTTTTGTGAGAAGCTTAAGGCAGAGGGATTTAATCCGAGTGCAATGGTTTCTCCCAATCCCCATACGCAGTTTTTCTTTATAGAGGATCCCAATGGGGTTAAGATTCAGTTTATACAGCAGGGAAAATAATAAGAATAGCCGGTGCTGAAAATGAATTTTATGTATTTGTTGTTTTGTAAAATATGCTAAGGAGTAACAAATGAACGGTAATAAATTAACCGAAGGACCAATAATGAAAAATATGCTGCTGTTTGCACTGCCGATGATGGCCGGAAACTTTCTGCAGCAAATATATAATATTGCCGATACGCTGATAGTCGGACGGTTCATCGGTTCGGGAGCGTTGGCGGCGGTGGGCTCGGCTTATACCCTTATGACATTTTTGACGTCGCTGATAATAGGTCTTTGTATGGGAAGCGGAGCGCTGTTTTTCCAAATGGTACGGAGCCGAACAGATTGAAGAGATGAAGGCCGATATTAAATTATCGCTACTCTTCATAGGACTGGTGACGATTGCTATAACGCTGATTGTGTATCCGGGAACCGATGTTATATTGAGGCTGCTGTCTGTACCGGGGGATATATACGATCTTATGCGCAGCTATGTAAGGATAATTTTTGCCGGAATCATATTTACGTTTCTGTATAATTTCTTTGCCTATCTTCTGCGTTCCATTGGCGATTCGGTTACGCCACTTTGTTTTTTGGCGGCCACGTCGATATTGAATATTATATTAGACTTGTATTTTGTAATTTCTCTGAACTGGGGAGTGCCGGGTGCGGCGATTGCAACGGTATTTTCCCAAGGCGTTTCGGGTGTCGGAATTGCATTGTATACGGTTTATAAAAGACGGGACCTGTTCAAGACGAGTCAGCCGTTAAGCTGGAACAGGCTAAAAAGCATTATTAAAAACGATGTGTTCACAGGTATGCAGCAGTCGGTTATGAATCTGGGAATATTGATGATACAGGGGCTGGTCAACAGCTTTGGTACGACTATAATGGCGGCCTTTGCGGCGGCCGTTAAGATAGATACACTGGCATATATGCCGGCGCAGGAATTTGGAAACGCCTATTCATTGTTTATTGCCCAAAATTACGGCGCCAAGAAAAAGGATAGAATACATAAGGGCACGAAAAGTGCAATGCTTGTTTCAATTGCGTTTTGTCTTATGGTTTCCGTTATAATCTATTTGTTCGCTTCACAGCTCATGGGAATTTTCGTGGAAGCCGGTGAAGAGCAGATTATTGGTGAAGGCGTTAAATATCTAAGGATAGAGGGAGCGTTCTATTTCGGTATAGGCTGTCTGTTTCTTCTGTATGGCTATTACAGGGGAATACAAAGAGCGGAAATGTCCTTTGTACTTACGGTTATATCGCTGGGCACGAGGGTAGTGCTTGCCTATTTGCTTGCACCGACGAGATTCGGAGTAGCTGCCATATGGTGGGCAATACCGATCGGCTGGATATTGGCGGACATAACGGGGCTCTTATATTACAAAAGGGCTTTTCGAAAAATATAAAACTATTTTAAATGAAAAAGAAGGACGGTTCAAAGCGAGCCGTCCTTTAGTGCTATATGTTTTTATTAGTTTTTGGATTCCAATGCGCTGTAAACAACTGCCGCAAGGGCGCCGCCTACAAGAGGACCTACGATGAAAATCCAAACCTGGGATAATGCTGTACCGCCGGCAAACAGAGCAGGCATAAGGCTGCGGGCAGGATTGACGGAAGTTCCGGTGAGAGCTATACCGAGAATATGTACAAGGGTAAGGCTAAGACCGATTACAAGACCTGTAACTGCAGTGTTTTCTGTTTTGCTTGTAACACCGATGATGGCAATGACAAATACGAATGTCAGAACAATTTCCACAAGCAGAGCGCCACCGACAGTGCCGTTTGTCCAGCCGGCTTGAATCTGATTGGCGCCGAAGCCGCAGTCAAAACCGAACACTATGCCAAGTATGACACATCCGACAGCTGAACCGATAAGCTGGGATATTACATATCCTATAAAATCGGATACCGAAAGCTGTTTGCGGATAAGCATGGCGATGGATACTGCCGGGTTGATGTGGCAGCCGGAAATATTTCCGATACTGTAGGCCATAGCAACGATTACAAGTCCGAAGGCAAGAGCCGTTAAGAGATAGCCGCTGCCCGATGCGCTGTCACAGCCAACCGCAACAGCAGTTCCGCAGCCGAAGGTGACA
>JAJQDF010000234.1 GCA_021202325.1 Clostridiales bacterium
TAACAAATCTTAATAAACAAAATCTCTCTTTTTTGGAACGTTTGCTTAATTTTACCGTGTGATTTTGAACTTTTCATTCAAAATTTATTCTGTGATTTAACGAAATTCTCGAATTGCGAAGTTTTTTTCCTCATATATCTGTCATAATGGCCGGGATCTACTGCCAATATATATCTTTCGGCACACATATCCAAGTCATATTTTTCTCTAAGGGCGGCTATTTCCTCCATCAACGGCGAAGCATGATGTGCATCAAGTGCTTCCTGGTTCTCCCAGCTATCAATGAGAAGCACCGTTTCAGGATCGCTCATCGGAATAAAATATTCATATTTCAAGTTTCCTTCTTCCGCCCTGACCGCCTCTGCAATACCGCTGTTTTCCATCTCTTCTGCGAATTTTCTCGCATTTCCATTTTCACCGGTATAATAAAGATTCATTATCAAACTCATATCTATTCTCACCTTCCTATGCTCTTTCCTGCCTGATATGCTTCTTCCATGGCTTTCGTGCCTATGACCTCACCCTTTTGCCAGACGCCTTCGCCCCAAATAACAGACTTTACAGTATTTCCAAGGCAGCTGAATATATCCGACAAATCATTGGCTGTGCGCTTCAGTCCTTCTTTGCTGTCATGTCCGGTGACAATAATATATACCTCTTTGCCGCCCAAGCCCTGCCAATCGGGAATCAGTCTGTCAATGAATATTTTCATCTGTCCTGTCATTGTCATAAAATATGTAGGAGAAGCAAGCACCAACACATCGGCATTTTTCACTTTATCAAGTATTTCTGCCATGTCGTCCTTCTGTATGCATTTTCCTGTTCTGAAACAGGCATAACAGGCTTTACACGAGTTTATAGTACAGTCTCTCAGCGAAATTTTTTCTGTATTATGTTCGGCTTCCTTTGCGCCTCGAATAAGTTCATCACAGAGCAAATCTGAATTTCCTTTTGCCCTTGGGCTTCCGTTTACAATTACAACATTCATAATATTATGCTCCATCCAAATGTTAACCGGTATATGCATCCTCTGCGGTATTTTTAAAATTCTGCTTTGCAAGCCATTCTTCCTCGTCCTTATTTTCCGGAATATCAATTCTCTCAATCTTTAATATAACCGGCCTTGTTCCGTCATTACAGCAGGCAATCATCATTCTGTCATCGTTTGTCCACCCATGCATAATTGAGCCTCCCTGCAAAGCAGTATATACATATCTGCTGACAGCATCCCAGGCTTCACCGCAGAATTTTCCGTTCATAAGGTGATAAAAATCATCCTTTTTAGGAGTACGGTCCAGTATAAACTCATCTCCAACATGAAAACAAGGACATGGTCCGGACTTAGGATCTGCCAAGTATTTCTCTTGAAGCTCCGGAAAAACCTTAGTTTCTAGAACAGTTATTTTACATTGATGTTTCATTGTCATTCCTCCCGATTATTATTTATCAATTCTATTATCCTAGTCTTTGCGTCTTCCTTTATTTTCTCTGTCTTTAAAGCCACTGCCCATATTACTGTCCTGTATTACATTTTCCTTTCGAGAATTTTTATCAATCTTGGTCTGTTATACCGCTGTATAATAACAAACATAAAATCATACACGGCTGCAAAAACAGATGTTATTACAAAAACCGGCAGATCTCCTACCCATAGCGAAAATACAATCGGAACAAAGCTCAGCACAACATTTATCTCATGTACCGCTTCAGCCTGACAGGTCGCTCTGATAACATAATCCAAGCTGTTATTTTTAATATCAAATTCTTCGGAATTATAGGTGGGCATACTCTTTTTCCAGCTTTTCACTTTAAAAATTTTATATAATTTAGCTTCAATACTATTTTGTTTAAACCAACTCCAAGTATAGTCCCATTTGTCATTGTGAAAAATCACATCTATCGTATATCCAACAATAAGCCGAACGGCAAAATGATAAAAGCATGTTCCGAAAGTTATGGTAAAAGTCCAAAATAACGGAACCCCTGCTGCGGTATAAGCCACCAGACTGCCGATGGCGCCAAGTGCCGTACATATTGTAATAAATATCATTTTTGTTTTCATTTTTCTCCCACTGTTTCTGCCAGCTCGATTGTATCACCAGCGATGACACTTTTACCTCATCTTTATAAAGTTCATAAAACTGCTTCATTCTGTAGAATCTATGGCACTTTCTGATTGCACGGTGATTTATTCGCCTATTTCACGATACATTAATATCAATTCTTCGTTTATCTTGCGGTATGCCCGTTCCTTTGCGGGCTATACTTTCTTTATTATTGGATGCCTAATTACCGTTTTCAGCTTTTCAGGGGCAACCTTTCTTGCGTCACTAAGATAAATTTCGTGGTGCATCCTATCTGCACTAATATCCAGAGCATATCCTTGACTCTCCATATATTCGTGCATAAGTGCCGTTGTTGCTGGCTCACTATCATAAGAACCTATATGCATACACTGTACGCACAATCCTTCATCATAGGTAAAGAACTCAACTTTAGAAAAATCGGTCTTCTTCTTTTTTGCAGCCTCTACAACTGCCCAGTCGAAATCTTCTTTTCCAACAAAATCCGGCAAACGAATAACAGATATCCATTTGAAGTTTTCCTTATGGGCATAATCTATGCCGTCTTCTCCGTCCTGCCACCAAAAGCCTTCCAAGGGCGGCACAACATAGTCGAAGTAGCCTTCTATCTGATGTTCGCCCTTTTTGCTCATCTTTATCGTATAGGCAACGCCGTACAAAAGGCCGATGGATTGTTTATATTCTCCATCCTCATCATTGGGATCACCCTTTCCGCGGACAGCTATGTAATTCATTTTCGGCACATCAACAATACTGGGCTTGTTTTTTGGCATATAAAATTCTCGGTACTCTTTTTTATAATCAAAAGCCATATTTGCCTCCTTATACTTAATCCTCTTTATTATGGGAATGGCTGTGTATATGCATGGGATTGTACACAAAATGCCTATGGGCATGGGTATGGACAACATCACCATGTCTATGCTGATGAGTATGCACATAGCCGCTGTACAGCTTTTCATTTCCGAGTGTCTCCTTCACCATAATAACTGTACTTACAACCATTATTATAAGGGAAATATAAAACTGTATGCCCGGCCTTTCTCCAAGAATTACAAAGCTGAACCCAACACCAAGGAAAGGCGCCACAGAATAAAACGCACTTGTTTTAGCCGCTCCCAAATCCTTCTGCGCCATGATATAAAAGTTTATGCTAAGCCCATATGCTACAAAGCCAAGCACCATGGCCGCCAGCATATAAAAAGCCGCCGGAAAGCTCTCGCCAATTGCCAGTGCAACTATGACACTGCCTAGTCCCGAGAATACTCCCTTTATAAGCACAATTTTCTCCGAGCTCTTATCGCTTATGCTCTTTGTGCAATTATTCTCAATACCCCAGCAAGCGCACGCACAGAGTACAAGCAGCGAACCCTTGTTAAATACAAATGAATCCGAGCCTTCAAATCCGAGGATTACGCTTGCCGCCGTCACAAGCAATATTGCAGTCCACAGCTTTTTGGATATAGCTTCTTTAAAAAATACTAACGCAATAATTGAAGTAGCCACAATCTTGAAATTATTAAGCAGTGAGGCATTGGCAGATGTCGTATTCAAAATTCCGTACATCAAAAATATTGGTGCTGCAATATCCAGCACTACCATTGCAATCGTATATGTCAGGTCGCTTTTTTCAAGCCATTTTTCGTCCTTTGTTTTGCCTTGAATTTTTCTGCACAGAAGCAGTATGCCTATTCCTATGCCTGCTCCAAGATACAGAAGTCCGGCCAGCATTGTAGGCGATATATTCATCAGCAGTATTTTAGATAACGGAACATTTATGGCATATAGCGCCGCCGCAAGCAAGGCAAAAATAATTGCCGCTTTATTTTTGGCCATATATAGGATTCCTCTCTAAAGTTAGGATAATGTAAAAT
>JAJQDF010000152.1 GCA_021202325.1 Clostridiales bacterium
GCTCATTATAGGCCAGTATTCCTATAATGGTTTTTGAATCGTTGAGCGTTCCGTCAAACACCATTTTGAGGCATTCTTCCAGCGGATATCTCTCAATCTCTATAAACTCGTCATCGTCGAGATGCTGTCTGCCCTCTTTAAGATTTTCGGCAATATAAAGATAAATTTTTTCTGTACAAACGCCTATCGAGCAGTATGCCCAGTTGACAAAGGTAAGGCTGTCGGTCTTATAGCCTATTTCTTCTTCAAGCTCCCTCATGGCGCAGTCGTAAGGATCCTCTCCCTTTTCGAATGTACCGGCCGGAATTTCCAGCACCATATCCCTAGCAGGATGGCGGTACTGCCTTACGAAAATTATATTTCCATCGGCATCAACAGGAACAATTGCCGAAGCATTGTTTTTCTCAACAACTTCCCTTGTGGCTGTTCTTCCGTCAGGCATAGTTATCTCGTCACTGTATACTCTCAGAATCTTGCCGTCATATATTTTATTGCTTTTTACAACCTCGTAATCCATGAAGCGGCTCCTTTCATGCATTAGAACTCTGCGTTGCGCACCGTTCTGGGATAAGGTATAACGTCTCTGATATTTGACATTCCTGTTATATACATAATAAGTCTTTCAAACCCGAGGCCATATCCTGCATGGCGTGTTCCGCCGTATTTACGAAGGTCAAGGTACCACCAGTAGTCCTCTCTCTTAAGTCCCAGCTCATCCATTCTCTTTTCAAGAACATCGAGTCTTTCCTCTCTCTGGCTTCCTCCGATAATCTCTCCGATACCGGGAACAAGGCAGTCAGCAGCGGCAACGGTCTTTCCGTCATCGTTCATACGCATATAGAATGCCTTAATGTCCTTGGGATAGTCTGTAACAAATACAGGCTTCTTATAAATTTCCTCTGTAATATATCTTTCATGCTCCGTCTGGAGGTCACAGCCCCATTCAACGGGATAGTCGAATTTATCTCCGGCTTTTTTAAGAATTTCAATGGCCTCGGTATATGTTATACGGCCAAAGTCGGAATTAATAATGTTGTTGAGCTTATCAATAAGTCCCTTTTCAACAAAGTTATTGAAGAACTCCATTTCCTCGGGTGCATTCTCAAGCACATAGCTTATTACATACTTAAGCATATCCTCTGCTGTATCCATGTAATCGTTCAAGTCGGCAAATGCCATTTCTGGCTCTATCATCCAGAACTCTGCGGCATGGCGCGTTGTGTTGGAGTTCTCTGCTCTGAATGTCGGTCCGAATGTATATACATCTCTGAATGCAAGGGCATAGGTTTCGGCAGAAAGCTGTCCGCTTACTGTAAGGTTTGTCTGTTTGCCGAAGAAATCCTTTGAATAATCCACAGTTCCGTCGTCGTTTAAAGGCGGATTGGCAATATCAAGTGTTGTAACCTGAAACATTTCACCAGCGCCTTCGCAGTCGCTTCCTGTGATAATAGGAGTATTAACATATACAAATCCTCTCTCCTGGAAGAACTTGTGGATAGCATATGCCGCAAGGCTTCTAACCCTGAATGTGGCAGAAAAAGTATTTGTTCTCGGTCTGAGATAAGCAATGCTTCTCAAAAACTCAAATGAATGTCTCTTTTTCTGAAGAGGATAGTCGGGAGTTGTCTGTCCCTCAATGGCTATTTCCTCCGCCTTTATCTCAAAGGGCTGTTTAGCCTCGGGAGTCAGCACAAGCGTACCCTTAACAACAATAGCCGCTCCAACGCCAAGCTTTGAAATCTCCGTATAATTATCAATTTTTCCGTCTTCGAAAACAACCTGTACGCTTTTGAAAAACGAACCGTCATTAAGCTCAATGAAACCAAATGTCTTGGAAGAACGAAGTGTTCTAATCCATCCGCCGACCTCTACGGTTTTATCGGCAAAATCAGCCGTACTTCTGTACAGTTCCTTAACCCTTGTCAAATTCATCAATAAGTGCCTCCAATTCTTTTATTTAAGCTCCATAAGAAATTCTTCCAATCTATTCATGCCTTTTTGAATGTTTTCCATAGATGTCGCATAAGAAAATCTGATATAACTGGGCATTCCAAAGTCAGCACACGGAACCACCGCAATATATTTCTCCTCAAGAAGAAGCTTGCCTATCTGAGCGGCCGACTCAAGTACAGTGCCCTTGTAGCTCTTTCCGTAGGTCTGTTCAAAATCTACAAAGAGATAGAACGCTCCTTCGGGCTTAAGTGTTTCCACATATGGCATTTTTACCACTCTATCATAAATATAATCACGACGTTTTTCAAACTGTAACCGCATAGCCTCCACGCATACCTGAGGGCCTGTAAGAGCTGCCAGTGCCGCTTTCTGGGCAATTGAATTGGGATTTGATGTCATATGCGACTGCATACTGCTCATAAGCTTGGCAATATTAAGGGGAGAAGCCGTATAGCCGATTCTCCAGCCTGTCATGGCGTAGCTCTTTGATACACCGTTTACGGTAATTGTTCTGTCGTATATTTCTTTTCCGAGGGACGCAATGCTTATATGCTTTTTGTCCTTGGAATATATAAGCTTTTCATATATTTCGTCAGATATAACTATAATATCCTTTTCAACGGCGAAATCGGCAATATCCTGAAGCTGTGACCTGGTCATTATCATACCTGTGGGGTTGCTGGGAGTTGTGATTATAACCGCCTTTGTTTTTTCTGTATATACTCTTTCCAGTTCTTCTGTTGTGAGGGTAAATCCGTCTTCCTTCCTCATATATACGATAACCAGTCTGCCTCCAGCAATTCTTACCATTTCAGCATAACTCAGCCAAAACGGAGCCGGTATAATTACCTCGTCACCGGGATTTAATATTGCCATAAGAGCATTGATAAGAGAATGTTTTGCACCGTTATTTATAACGATTTGAGTGTAATCATAGTCAAGACCATTATCTTCTTTAAGCTTTTTAGCCACGGCCTGTCTAAGCTCTACCATTCCGGCCGCAGGCGTATATTTTGTAAAGCCTTCGTTAATAGCCTCAATGGCAGCTTGTTTGATGTGATCGGGAGTGTCAAAGTCAGGTTCTCCGACGCTGAAGCTGATTACGTCTTTACCTTCCTTCCTAAGTACGCCCGCCTTTTCTGTAATTGACAAAGTTGATGACGGCTTAATGCCGAGCGCCTTTTCCGATAAATTCATTAAGTATTCCTCCTCTGCGTTTCTTGGCATACATTTTATACTATTGTCATGACAATTGCAAGAAATAATTACAAAAGCTCCATAATTCTCATAAAATTCCCCACAGCTATCTTATATGTAATATCCTTTCCGAACTCATTTTCCATCAATTCCAACAACCCGTCTATCTTAGAAACGTTCTCCATATCCTTCGGTGTTGTGAATATTCCATCAAAATCACAGCCAAAACACACTGAATTTTCTCCGCAGACATTTAACATATGCTCGGCGTGTCTTAGTATGTCGCTTCTGTCAGCCTCGCCTCTATCGCTTAAAAAGTCAACACACATATTAAGTCCGGCCACACCGCCTCTTTCTCCTATGATTTTAAGCTGATCGTCGGTCAGATTCCTCGGGTGGTTCATTACGGCTCGGCTGTTTGAATGGCTGGCTATAAAGGGTTTTTCGGTATGCTTTTCCACATCATAGAAGCCCTCATCGGAAAGGTGGGATACATCGACAATAACGCCAAGTCTTTCCATCTCCTTTACGACTTCCTTTCCAAAGTCAGTCAGGCCTCCGCCGAGATTGCTTTCTCCAACTCCTGTGGCAACACAGTTCTTATAGTTCCATGTCAAAGTTGCCAGTCTTATTCCCTCATCATAAAGGCTGTGGAGATTTTCGATACTTCCCTCCAGTGCCTCACAGCCCTCTATTGACATTAAAGCGCTTATTTTGCCTTTATTTTCAAGTATATTCTTTTTATTTTTAACTAAAGCTATTTTATCACTATTAAG
>JAJQDF010000004.1 GCA_021202325.1 Clostridiales bacterium
GTATTATCATTAATATTTCATATCCAGACATATAATCACCCCCTTTCGCAAAAGAGGGACGAAACAACCGCCGTTATTCCCTTTGTCTGCTTGATTATATCACCTTTTATGCCATATTTCAACAAATTTATCCTTAGCTCTGCCATTTTTTAGAAAAATGTACAGAAAGCACGAATAATCAGACATTCATATTTATCTGCATCCAAATTTCCGTTTAAAATCCCTCTCCGTTCACTTCCTTGACCATATTGACAATTATAAATGCATCGGGATCTATCTCTTTAATCAGGCGCTCTGTTCTCAGAAGCTGTCTATTAGAAACAACACTCATTATTATGCTGCATTTTTCTTCGGTAAAGCCGGTCTCGCCATAGAGTACGGTGACTCCCCTTTCGATTCTGTCCATAATTGCCTGTTTTATATCGCCGGACTTTTTGCTTATTATCTGAAGCTGTACGCTCTGTCTGCCAATGACCATTACCTTTTCCAGTACAAGTGAATCAATCATAGTAAGCACCATGCCGTAAAGTATCATTTCGGGATTCTTGAATATAAACTGGAATGCCAAAATAATTATTCCGAATGTGCATGACGACGCCGAAACAGGAATACCGAAATATTTATTAAAAACCAGCGGCGGTATATCCATTCCGCCTGTGGAGGCACCGACTCTGAATACGATACCTGCGGCAGCGCCGTTAAGTAATCCGGCAAAAACCGTGTTGAGGAATATATCCTGGGTTATGCAGTAGTCGCCTATTATATTCTGGAACACTCCCAAAATAATAGGATAATAAAATGTACTGACAGCTGTGGTCAGTGCGAATTTTTTGCCGAGAAGCGCCGTTCCGAGAACAAACATAATTACATTAAATATAAGAGAAGCCACCGATATCGGCAAATTGGTAAAATGGTTCACTATAAGCGCTATACCGGTTCCGCCGCCTGCGGCAAGGCCGCTTGGCAATACAAAAACCGCTATAGAAAGAGCGATTACCGTATTTCCCAATATAATTGTTATGAAGTCTATTATCCTTGTTTTCATGATATCAGCCTCCTTTTTGTAATCGAAAAAATACCCTACACAACGTATAGGGTATCATATTTGTTCAGCTTTAGTCAACACACTCTGTTATCGAATTTTCGGCGATCTCGTTATAGAAAACATTAAGTATTCCTCTGTAGTTTTCCTTCCACGGCTTATTATCGCCGTAGTAATGTATTATCACCGCATTTTTCTTTACCCAATCCATGTCAATAAACTCGTTTTCTATGATATTCAGGTTATTCATTGTTATCAATCTGTCGCTCAGATTATATTTCATGGTGTCGGCCAGTTTAACCTTTTCGCCGTACACAGCTGTTATTACATCCTGGTCGGGAAGTATAAAGCTTTTGCCGTGTTTATTGACATACTCTATAATTTCTTTTGTCGTCTGTTCTTTTCTAAGAAGCTCAAGGTTCATAACCATAACTCCCGTATTGATATAGGGAACGTTGTTCTTTATACCGAGCCTTACTCTGTTTATTTCCGTCAGAATTTCCTTTGTATGGCTGCAGGCAATATAATAGTTTCCGTTAAAGTCCATGTTGTATAGCTCATCCAGAGGCTTTATGACTATTATATCCGGATCAAGGTAAAGCACCCTGTCCATATTGCTCGGCAGTATGGAAGCGGCAAATATTCTGTAATACACAACCCTTGTGTACCGTGCAATCTCCGGGAAGGAGGCAAACAAAGTCTCGTTTACCTCCAGCAGATGTATTCTTACATTTTCATTTTTTTCAAATTCTTCTTTAAGCCTGTCAAATTCCAATGTTCTTTCCTGAACGAGAATATACACGTCATAGCCTTCACTCACTGGAAACCTTATTATGGAGAGCAGGCAGTATCTAAGCTGTGTAATATAGTTAGAATCAAGAGTAAACATCAGGTTCATCTGTTTTTCCTCCGTTCTCAATCTTTTTTGTAAAGAATCTCCATAAATTCGTCGCCGGTTATTGTTTCATGTTCATAAAGATATTTGGCTATTTCATGGAGCTTTCCAATGTTGTCCTTCAAAAGCTGAACAGCTTTATCATGCTGTTTTTCAACTATGGACACTACCATGTCGTCAATCTTTGTCTGAGTTTCATTGGAGCAGGCAAGGGTTGCATCTCCGCCAAGATACTGATTAGTAACATTCTCCATGGCAACCATGCCGAATTTCTCGGTCATACCATAGCGTGAAACCATGGCTCTGGCAAGCTTAGTGGCCTGCTCTATATCATTTGAAGCGCCGGTAGTAATTTCGTTGAATATAATTTCCTCCGCAGCTCTTCCGCCTGTGAGGGTAGCAATCCTGTTTTCAATTTCAGTTCTAGACATAAGGTAATGTTCGCCGTCTTCGACCTGCATTGTGTAGCCCAGCGCTCCCGATGTTCTCGGTATAATAGTAATTTTCTGCACCGGCGCCGACTGTGTCTGGAGAGCCGCCACAAGGGCATGACCAACCTCATGGTATGAAACAATAAGCTTTTCCTTGTCGGAAAGAATCTTGTTCTTCTTCTGATAACCAGCAATTACGACTTCTATGCTTTCCATAAGGTCCTGCTGCTGTACCTTATTTCTGCCCTGTCTTACCGCTCTCAGCGCCGCCTCATTTATAATGTTGGCAAGCTCTGCGCCGGATGTTCCGGCGGCGGCCTTGGCTATCTCGGCATAATCGACATTTCCCGACATTTTTACCTTTGCGCCGTGAACCTTAAGTATATCAATACGTCCTTGGAGGTCAGGAAGCTCTACGGGTATCCTTCTGTCGAAACGTCCCGGTCTCAAAAGTGCGGGATCGAGGGATTCAGGTCTGTTTGTTGCCGCAAGAATAACAACTCCGTTGTTTGCATCGAAACCGTCCATTTCGGTAAGCAGCTGATTGAGTGTCTGTTCTCGCTCATCGTTTCCGCCTATCTGTCCGTCACGTTTTTTACCTATTATATCAATCTCATCTATAAATACTATACAGGGTGCCTTTTCCTTGGCCTGGCTGAACAAATCTCTTACCTTTGCGGCGCCCATACCAACGAACATCTGTACAAACTCAGAACCGGAAATGGAGAAGAAAGGCACATTTGCCTCACCGGCTACAGCCTTGGCAAGCAAAGTTTTACCTGTTCCCGGAGGGCCTACAAGCAAAGCGCCTTTGGGAAGGTTTGCGCCAATCTCGGAATATTTCTGTGGATTGTGAAGGTAATCAACTATTTCCTGCAAAAGCTCCTTGGCTTCCTCCTCGCCGGCAACATCGCTGAATTTTATTCCGGTATCGCTCTTTACATATACTTTTCCGGTTTTTTGACCTCCGCCCATTCCGAACTGCATAATTGTAGGATTATTTCCCATACGTTCGGTCAGCTTCTTGGAAAGATACCTGGAAAGCAGAACCATAAGAGCTATGGGCAATACCAAGCTTATGAGATAATAAAGTATCGGATTCATTTCCTCTGTTGCAACCTTGCTGAATGTAGCTCCGGCCGCATACAGATTTTCGATAAGATTGGGATCATTGAGATTTCCTGTTTTATAAACATTCGCATTTTCCTTGTCGGTAAATGTAATCTCATCGGTGCCAATCATTACCGTTCCTATATTTTCATCCTCAGTCATTGACATAAACGTACCATAGTCAACCTCTGTTACTTGGTTTTTAAGCACACTAGGAAAAACAAGCATATTTAATAAAAAAAGCACGGCAAGTGCTATTAGCCAGTAAAATATCAATGGCTTTTTATTCGGTTTGACCTCATTCATAATTTATCCTCCTCGTTTAACATTATGACACTTGTAACTTTTTGCAATAGGTATTATAATATAGGCAAATCAATAGTTCAATTAATAAAGGTGTGGACACACAGCGCATATTATAAGAAATCGAGAAGCGAAAATGGTAAT
>JAJQDF010000201.1 GCA_021202325.1 Clostridiales bacterium
GATTTATTAATTGAAAGTTTTAAAGCTGAGTTGTATAATAATCATAGTCGGCAGGTCTGTCGGCTAATATAACAATAGGAGGCAATTTTTATGAAGAAATTTTTAAAGGCTGCTATTGCGCTTACAGCCGTTCTTGCTCTTACAGCATGCTCAAGCTCAAGTACAACAGATACTTCAGCTGACACAAGCGCAGACGACACTGTTTATAAAATCGGAGTTCTCCAGCTTACACAGCATGCGGCTCTCGACAACGCTAACCAGGGATTCATCGATGCTCTTGATGATTCAGGAATCAACTACGAGGTTGACCAGCAGAATGCTTCAGGCGACCAGTCAACATGCCAGACAATCGCTGAAAAACTCGTAAACGACGGCAACGATCTTATCTATTGTATCGCTACTCAGGCTGCTCAGGCTGCTGCCGGACTTACACAGGACATCCCCATCGTTCTTTCAGCTGTAACAGATCCCGCTGAAAGCGGACTTGTTGCTTCTAACGATGCACCCGGCGGAAACGTAACAGGTACATCAGACCTTACACCCGTTGCAGAGCAGATCGAGCTCCTTACACAGATTCTCCCCGATGCTAAGACAGTAGGTATCCTTTACTGCTCAGCTGAGTCCAACTCAGAAATCCAGGCTCAGATGGCTAGAGAGGCTTGCGAGGAAAACGGACTTGAATACATCGACTTCACAGTATCAAGCTCAAACGAGATACAAACTGTTGTTGAATCAATGGTTGGAAAAGTAGACGTTATTTACGCTCCTACAGACAACACTATCGCCAACGGTATGGCTACAGTAGCTATGGTTGCTAACGACAACGGCCTTCCTACAATCTGCGGCGAGAGCGGAATAGTTGAAGCAGGCGGACTTGCTACATACGGAATTGACTACTATGAGATTGGCTACATGGCTGGTGAAATGGCTGTTGACATTCTTGTAAACGGCGCAGATCCCGCTGAAATGCCCATTGGCTACCTTTCAGCTGACAAATGCGAGCTTTCTGTAAACGAAGAGACAGCTGCTATTCTCGGAATAGACTTATCTTCTATCTAGTAACAGATTTTATCGTAATGATAGCTGAGCCGTTATTGGATTAACGGCTCAGCCTTTTTTATAAAACCGCCGCAGGCAGGACGGTATAAAAAATTGTATCGTGCTGCGCGCGGCGGAGGTGCGGTAATACACTGCATACATACCACAGAAATAAAGGTTTAGAAAGCGGGTTAAAATAATGAATGCTTTAATGACATCCCTGATGGGCGCCACAGGTCAGGGCATACTTTGGGGAATAATGGCTCTTGGCGTATACATAACATATAGGCTCCTTGCCATATCCGACCTTACCGTTGACGGAAGCTTCGCCTTGGGCGGCTGTACCTGCGCAACGCTTATATTGGCCGGAGTAAACCCCGTAATAGCAACAATAATCGCCGTCGGCGCAGGACTTCTTGCCGGGGCGGTTACAGGCATACTCCATACGGTATTTGACATTCCTGCCATACTTGCCGGAATACTTACACAGATTTCTCTTTGGTCAATCAACCTCAGAATACAGGGCGGCAGAAGCAATGTCCCCCTTCTTAATGTTCAGACCATAATAAGCAAATTCGTAGGACGTTCGGGAAACACAGTTGTTTCTACGGCTTCGCCCTTCATACAGAGCCTTGGCCTTACACAGTCCCAAGCATCACTAATCGTGGGTATAGTCATCGTAATTATTATTATAGCAATAATGTACTGGTTCTTCGGAACAGAAATCGGAAGCGCCCTCAGAGCAACAGGAAACAACGAGGCCATGATAAGAGCCCTCGGCGTAAACACAAACAGAACAAAGCTTTTGGCGCTCATGATTTCAAACGGACTTGTAGCCCTTTCGGGAGCATTGGTTTCACAAATGCAGAAATATGCCGACATAGGTATGGGACAGGGCGCCATCGTAATCGGGCTTGCCTCCATAATAATAGGCGAGGTGCTTTTCAGAAAGTGCAACCACTTCGGACTTAAGCTTCTTTCTGCGGCCATCGGTGCGGTTATATACTTTATAATCAGAGCCATTGTTCTCTATCTCGGACTTGATGCCAACGACATGAAGCTTATATCAGCCATAATCGTTGCCCTTGCCCTTTCGATTCCGACAATTTCACGGAAGATTGCGGTCAAAAATTCTTATTCGGAAGGAGATGACAGCGATGCTTGATATTAAAAACGTGAAAAAAACCTTCAATAAAGGTACTATAAATGAAAAAAAGGCGTTAAACGGCATTACTCTTCACCTCAACGAAGGTGATTTCGTAACTGTAATAGGCGGAAACGGCGCCGGAAAAAGCACAATGCTCAACATGGTTGCCGGAGTATACCCCATTGACAGCGGAAAAATAGAAATAGACGGCGTAAACATTTCAAGGGAGCCGGAATTTAAAAGAGCCAAATATATAGGCAGAGTCTTCCAGGATCCCATGATGGGTACAGCCGCCGGTATGGAAATACAGGAAAATCTTGCCCTGGCATTGAGACGAGGCGAAAAAAGAGGTCTCGGCTGGGGAATAAGGACCGACGAAAAGGAGCAATACAGAGAACAGCTTAAAAGACTTGACCTTGGTCTTGAGGACAGAATGACAAGCAAGGTCGGACTTCTTTCCGGCGGACAGAGACAGGCGCTTACACTGCTTATGGCAACTCTCAAAAAGCCTAAGCTTCTCCTTCTTGACGAGCATACGGCCGCATTGGATCCCAAGACCGCCGCCAAAGTTCTTGCCCTCACAGAGGAACTGGTTGTCGAAAGCCATCTTACATCAATAATGGTAACCCACAATATGAAGGATGCCATTGCCATAGGCAACAGACTCATAATGATGAACGACGGCAAAATAATATATGATGTGGCCGGAGAAGAAAAGAAAAACCTTACTGTTGACGACCTGCTTAAGAAATTCACAGAGGTCAGCGGCGAGGAATTTGCAAATGATAGAATAATGTTAGCGAAATAAATTTAAGCGGAAATCCTGATGGCTTTCCGCTTTTTTAGCGGCAGAGCCGCTTAAGATGAAATCTGCGATTTCATCTTGGACGGAAGTAACGAGAAAAGTTCCAAGAGAAACTTTTCCCGTTACAGAGGCCATTCTTTAAACTTTGACACTTTCGGAAATGAATTCCTCAAGCGGCCACTGTTTTAAATTATATAAACCTTAAAAATAGTGTTTAGGATGAGTGCAGGGATGACATCCCTGCCGGAGTTTGAGGCAGAGCCTCAAGGTCTTAAAAAGCAGAAACCCTCTTAAGAGCTTCCGCTTATCATTTAGTCTAAATAGTCGCCTACCGGCGTATTGTTGTACTGCATTTTAATCTTTATCATTATAGAGCCGTCATCCTGAACAGCCTCATCAAGTATTTTGTACTTTGTTCTTGTGCGCTCAAGCTGAGCTTTATAATGCTCAACTTCGGCCTTTACGGCGGCAACGGCTGCTGCGTGGCCTAAGTCCTCTTTTAACATAAAATGAAGTGTTTTTTCTATACAGGCTGCTTTAATTCTTTTCAAAGCTATCCCCTCCTTTTTTATGACTTTATTTTATCATCGCAAATTTTTAGTTTCAAAGCAAATTTCCGCCTATACTCAAAATTTTGTCAATTCGGCGCATATTGCTAATACGGGCGTTTTGTGGAAAATTTTTTAGCGGCAAAGCCGCTTAAGATGAAATCTGCGATTTCATCTTCTACGGAGGCAAATCGAAAAGTTCCATTGAAACTTTTCAATTTGCATTAGCTACTACCTATGCATAGACACTTTCGGAAATAAATTCCTCAAGCGATGACTGTTGTGATTTATGTAAACCTAAAGCGGAGTCTTAATTGATTCCGCTTTTTGTATAGCCTCATGGTTTTCAAACTTTTTAAAATTTAAAATCTTTTTATTA
>JAJQDF010000285.1 GCA_021202325.1 Clostridiales bacterium
ACCATAGCGTAGTTTATGCTAAATTATTTAGGGTTATATAAAACAATCTATTTACATTAGCTTTAAAGCTAATAAAGGAGGAGTTTATCGTGAAAAAAACTTTTGTCGCTATATTTTCAGCTGCGGCAATGGTAGTTTCCTGCTTGGGAGGCACTTCGGCCTATGCGGCTTCTGTGTTCGCAGATATTAACGACGTACCTTGGTCAGGAGCGGCTACCTATATAGAGAGAGCCTACGAGCTCGGTCTTATGGAAGGCTACGTTGAGAATAATCTGCGTTACTGCAAGGCGAATAATAACATTACTTATTGTGAAGCAACACAGCTTATGTACGCTCTGATGTCGTCATATTCCGGAACATCTGTAAGCGATACTGTAGTTACAAAATGGTCAACAGTTATGCAGTCCAACAACATACCTTCATGGGCATATAACGCTGTTGCCTACGCTCTTGAGAATTCAATACTTTCTCAGACCGATATTTCAATATTCATGTCTTCAAGCTCAACCCAGAACAATGCAAGACGTGAGGACGTAGCGGTTATATTCGGTAAGGCTCTTGCTAAGATTTACAGCCTTTCATCCGATGCTTCGCTTTCATACAACGATGCATCCAGTATCGCCAATACATCCGTGCCTTATGTTGAACTGCTTAACAGACTCGGCATAATGGTCGGCGATTCGGACAATAACTTTAACCCTAAGGTTAATATCAACCGTGCTGAAATGTCTGTTCTCGTTGTAAATACATATGATGTACTTAATGGAAGCAGCAGCACAACAACAACTACTACAACAACCACAACCGCTACCGGAACAGTAACACAGTATGCCGGAACAATTACCGGAATTACAAGTTCAGGTTCAGGCTATAGTATCACTGTTTCTAATGACGGAACAACAAACAGCTTTACAACAACATCTTCCACAACTGTCAGTGGCGACTCAACATCAACAGTTTCCGGCCTCAGCACAGGAGATTCAATCGTAGCTGTTTGCTACAGCGGCGTTGCCACAACTATTGTTCTGCTGTCAACGGGTTCATCCACATCGACAGCGGCTTCAACAGTAAAGGGCACACTTAACAACGTTACAACATCAACTATTTCTATTAAGACAAGCAGCACAACAAAGAGCTATTCAATCTACAGCAGCAGTATTGATGTAACAATCGACAGCTCCTCAAGTTCACTTTCAACACTTGTCAGCAGATTCAACGGCGGATATAACTATACAGTTACACTGTCCCTTGACTCCGACAGCAATGTAATCGGAATTACAGCTACAACAGGAACAAGCGACAGCGATTATGATGACGATGCTATCGTTAAGCTTACATCTTCAAAGGTAACACTCAATGATGGTACAGTGCTTTATTTCCCTGATGATGAAGACGATGTTACAATTAAATTGGACGGAAGCACAGTTGACTATGACGACCTTAAAGATGCTTTCGATGACCTTGACGACGATGAGCAGTTAGTAGTAGCCAGCTATTCTCTTAATAGTGATGATGAACTTAAAAAACTTACTGTAACAACTGAGGATTTGGATAGTTCAAGCAGCAGTAGTTCAGATGAGGCTGAGGGCTTAGTCAAATCTATTAGTAGTTCAAAAATAACTCTTACAAATGGTGATAAATATTCATTTGCGGATGAGGATGATATAACATCACTTAAAATTGACAGTAAATCATATAGTAGCTTGTCTAAATTCGTTAGTAAAATTGATGATGCTTTAGATGATGATGAAGCTGTATATGTAGAACTCACACTTGATGATGATGAGATTATTAAAGTAGTCGCAACTACTGGTGAGGCTGATGAAGGCGATTTAGATGATATTGATACTTCAGACAAGGAAATAACAGTTGATGGAAATACATATGACTACACATCATCAACTACTGTAAGTGTAATAGATGGAGAAACTACAATAACATCAATGTCAAAGCTTGAAAAAGCTTTAAACGATGATGATAAGGAAATAGAAGTTATTGTAATTTTGGATGATGATGAAGTAGTTTCTGTTACTGGTTATGTTACTTCTGTTACAGGAACATTGAAATCAATCAGCAGTAAAACATTAACATTGGACGATATGGAAACTACATCTAAGTACAAAACAACAAGTGATACAGATTTCACTGGAGACTATACATCTTTGTCTAAGCTTAAGTCTGGACTTGAGGACTATGACATAACAGTAACAATTACTCTTGAAGATGGCGAAGTAACAAAAGTAAAGTCTGTTGAAGACTAATTGAATTTACCACACAGGATTGTCACCTTATTTTAAAATAGGGTTGACAATCCTGTTTTTTATTGCTATCATTTAACTCAACTTATAAGTTATCAAAAAAGGAAGGATACCCATGGCGTTAAAGGACGACATACTCTCTGAGCTCACTGCCAACGGCTTTGTCTCCGGAGAATATATAGCTGAAAAATATTTTGTCAGCCGAAACGGAGTTTGGAAGGCCGTAAAGAAGCTGAGAGACGAAGGATATGATATTGAGGCGGTTACAAATAAGGGCTACAGACTTGTGTCGGAGCTGAACAAAATTTCCGAAGGAGCCATAAGGAGCGGCCTTAACAGCGATTGGAGCTTTGTTATACTGGATGAGGCGGTTTCCACAAATAATTATGCCAAGGAGCTGGCGGTTTCCGGCAAAAAGGAAAATACCGCAGTTATAGCCGAAACCCAGAGCGGCGGCCGTGGACGGCTCGGCAGGGTATTCTATTCGCCGAAGGGCGACGGCCTATATATGAGCCTGCTTGTTAGACCTACCATGCCCGTTGCAGATGCAACATTTATCACATCATATACGGCGGTGGCGGTGGCCAAGGCCATAGAAAAGCTTTGCGGCCATGAAGTAAATATAAAATGGGTGAATGACATTTATATGAACGGTAAAAAGGTATGCGGTATACTTACCGAGGCCGGTTTTGATTTCGAGGGCGGCACACTGGATTATGCCGTCATTGGAATCGGCATAAATGTACTGGGCGGAGAGTTTCCCGATGAGCTGAAAACAATAGCCACCTCCATTGAGAAAGAGAGCGGAGAAAAAGTTTCCCGCAATGCCCTTGCGGCTGAAATAATGAATAATTTGAGCAATATTGCGGAGGGCATAACCTCAAAGGAGTATTTGAAAATTTACCGCCAAAAATCTAACGTCATAGGAAAGCGGGTGCATGTCACCTACGGGAATGAAACCTTTGATGCGGAGGCGGTTGATATAGATGATAATGCGGGATTGGTCGTAAAAACAAAAGATGAATTAAGAACGCTTAATTCCGGGGAGGTAAGTATAAAATTATGAAAACAAGAGATTTAGTACAAATAGGACTTTTTGCGGCGATAATATGCGTGTTTGCGCCGTTTTCGCTGCCGATTAACGTAATTCCCATATCGCTTGTCACATTTGCAATATATCTGGCTGCCGGTGTTCTCGGAGCAAAAAAAGGAACTGCCGCAGTTGTGATATATATACTGCTTGGCGCCATCGGACTGCCGGTGTTTTCGGGCTTTGGCGCAGGCATTGGCAAAATAATGGGCGTTACCGGCGGATACATAATAGGGTATGTTCCCTGCGCATATATTTCGGGAGCGATAATAGACAAGTTTTCGGCTAAAAAGCCGGCTTATGTAATAGCCTTTGTTGTTGGTACTGCCGTGCTTTATGCCTTCGGAACGGCATGGTTCATGGTACAGAGCGGAAACGGCCTTGCCGCTTCGCTTACAACCTGCGTGATTCCGTTTCTTGCCGGAGATGCCGTAAAGATTGCCTGCGCAACGGTTCTTTCGGTTCAGCTGAGAAAATATGAATTTGCAAAAATAGCTTGATTAAAATTATTATAGGTATTGTTTGAAGA
>JAJQDF010000076.1 GCA_021202325.1 Clostridiales bacterium
GAGCTTAAACGCCGTATGAAAAAGGAAGAATGTACATTTACAAAAATGTGCGGCTGTTATGTTGACTCTCACAAAAATATAATACTTCATATAAATGAAACTTTTTTGAATCTTGTTGATGAGGAATTTTTTAAATATCTGGAAATTGCGAAAAAGACGCTTTCCGGCACAATAGGCAACAACGTATTGGAGCTGGAATTCAATCCCGAAGAGGAAAATCCCGGCGGAAAGCAGAATTTCCTTTTGGGACTCAGGGACAGCGGACTTAAGGCCGATGCCCTTTTGGACAGGCTTTACGAGCTTATAATTGAAAACTACGAATATGACGGCAATTATCTTATACTTCTATTCCACGATGCCTACGATGTTGTCACAAAGACAAAGGACGACCTCAAGATTGACGAATCCGAAGAAGTATATGACTACATAATTTGCTCCATCTGCCCCGTAGAGCTGACAAAGGCCGGCCTTGGCTACCGTCAGGACGAAAACAGAATAGGCGCCCGCATAAGGGACTGGGTTGTTTCCCCTCCCGATAACGGCTTTGTTTTCCCTGCCTTTTCCGACAGAAGCAGTGACATTCATTCGCTCATGTACTACACAAGAAATCCAAAGGAGCCCCACACCGAGCTTATGGAAGCCGCCCTCGGATGCAAGGCCAAACGCACAGCCACAATAGAAAAGAAAACATTTGAGGATATACTTAAGTCCGCCATTGACACAGACGAATATGATGCGGAGGAAATAATGGTCGGCATACATCAGACACTCAACAGCATTGTTGAGGAAAACGCAACATCAACATCAGCTGCTCCCACGGTCTTTGGCAAAATAGCTGTGGAAAGCCTCAAAACCAACGGTATTCCGGAAGAAATAGCCGACAAGCTGGAAAAAGCCTGCATTGAGGAATTCGGCAGCGAGCCTCCCATTGTTGAAAACATAGTCGATGTCAAGGCCATTGATGAGTACTCACAAAAGCAGAAGGAGCAAAAGCTTCAAAAGGAGGTTGCCGAGCTTAAAACCAAGCTTGAGGAGGTTTCATCCGCATCTCTCGATTTGCCCTGGAGCTCCGATGATGGAACTGAAAGCATTGTCCTCAGCGTAAGTCCCGAAAAGGCCGAAGAAATTCAGGCAAAGATAATCGACGGAAAGCGCTGCATTGTCATTCCTCTGGACGGCGGCGAGCAGACCTTTATAAACGGAGTAAACACAGAGCTGTAATAAAGATAATATATCCGCACAAACAAATATTTATGTCCCTGCAACTATTTATGCTGCCGGGACTTGTTTTTTTCAGCCGATACGCTATAATAATTGGTAGGACATCTTTTCAATTGCAGACAACTGCAGCTGTTCAAATAACAAATTTAGGAGGACTATATATGAAATATTTAATGCAGTTCGGCATAATTATAGGCTTATCCCTGGTTGGCGAGGTGCTGAATGCAGTCGTTCCACTGCCTGTTCCGGCAAGCGTTTGGGGAATGGTACTGCTGTTTGTTCTTCTCTGCCTTAAGGTCATAAAACTGGATCAGGTTCAGGATGCCGCCGACTTTTTGCTTGCCATAATGACGGTTATGTTTGTCCCCGTCGGTGCAAGCCTTATCACAAGCTTCCCGGCCATAAAAGATGAAATAATAGGAATCTTCGCCATAATAATTGTTTCCACAGTCGTATGCTTCTTTGTTACGGGCAAAACCGCTCAAAAGATTATCAACTCCAAAAACAAAGCCGGAAAGGAGGACTGAATATGCTTGATAATTTATACACCGGTCTATTCGGTTCGGCCTTCTTCGGAATTGCTTTGACTCTTCTTGCCTTCAAAATAGGCCTTGTGATTAATCAAAAGACAAAGCTTGTAATATGCAATCCCCTGCTTATCGCTATCATAATTGTTATTGTTTTCCTTGTTGTTACCGGCATAAGCTATGATACATACTATGTCGGCGGTTCAATGATACAGTTCCTTCTGACGCCGGCGACAATATCCTTAGCGGTTCCGCTTTACAGACAGCTTGAGGTGCTTAAAAAGAATTTCAAGGCTATTATATGCGCCATACTCGCCGGCTCCATCGCCTGCGCAATTACAATGTTCGCCATGGCAAAGCTGTTCAACTTATCTGACGATGTATATTTCGGTCTTACATCCAAGTCCGTGACATTGGCCATTGCCCTCGGCATAACCGAAGAGCTAGGCGGAATTGCTGGCGTTACCTGCGTTGGCGTAGTTGTCAGCGGAATAATCGGCGCCGCCTTTGTAACGATATTTTCAAGGGTATTCAAAATTACAAACTCCATAGCCCTCGGGCTTTCGGTCGGCACTGCCTCCCACGCCATCGGTACATCCAGAGCCATACAGCTGGATGAGCTTGTCGGCGCAATGGGCTCCCTTGCAATAGTCATTGCAGGCGTTCTCACCGTTGCCGTTGCTCCGATAATGGCAGGATTATATTGATACTCGCTTTAATTCAAAAAATATTAGGTCTAATTAAAATAATAAAAAGGAGACCTTGCGGCCTCCCGGCAGGCCGGCCATTGTGCCGGCCTTTAATTATATTCTCTTGTAAGCGAATTGAGCCATTTATTTCCATGCATTCTTATAAGACAGAATATGGACTTCATAAGCTCGTCAATTTTCATACATGCAAACACAAGAGGCACCGGTGCCTGGAAAACAAAAGCCGCTGCCAATGCCGAAGGTATGGCTATGAGCCAAAGGCAGGAAAGCTCCGTTTTCATGCAGAATTTCGTATCCCCTGCGCCCCTAAGTATTCCCATTATCAATGTCATATCCACCGAGCAGAATATCGTTATAAATGCAAATACGGTTATTATCTGCCCTGTCAGCACCTTTGTTTCTGCCGGTATATTGTAGAAGCCGATAAAGGCATTTTTAACGACCAATATGAATGCGCAGGCCAGTATTCCCATGACAACCGAAAGATTTCTCAGCGTTTTTGCCCTGGCCATAGCCTTTTCCATGTTGTTCTCGCCAATGGCAACTCCTATGAGAACAGCCGAAGCATTTGCCACTCCCATTATCATTACTGTTGATAACTGCTGAATTACTCCGGCTATTGAGTTGGCCGCAACAGGATCGCCTTCCGAATATGTAATATGTCCCAATATGGCCGCCTGCGCCGATATTGCCAGTGCCCACATCAGCTCGTTTATAATGACAGGCGTACCGTTTTTAATTACATCCTTTGCCAATACACTGTTATGGCTTTTCATACAGCTTATCCTGAATTTCAACCTCTTGTCTATGGCAAGAACATATACTACGGTTATTGTGAACTCGCAAAGCCTTGCAATAAGTGTTGCCAATGCCGCTCCTCTTATTCCCATCGCCGGCGCACCAAGGTTTCCGAATATAAATACCCAATTCAAAAACACATTGGTACAGAACGAAACTATGGAAGCAACAACTGAAACTCGAAGCACCTCTATACTTCTGAGCGCCGAAAGAAGAGTGTTGCTTATGGCAAAGGTAAAATATGCATAGCCAAGTATTCTTAAATACTCTGAACCCCTCATTATTATTTCGGCATTATTGGAATACAAGCCCATAACCTTTTCGGGAATTGTCAGAACCGTTATGCCGAATATAACACCTATCGCTATGGCAAGCTTAAGCACAAAGGCAAAAATATCCCTTATGGGCCTCATGTCGCCCTTGCCCCAATATTGGGCACAAAGCACCGATGAGCCGCTTGCAATTCCGAATGTCAGCACCTGAAGTATAAAAAACGGCTGGTTGGCAAGGGACGATGCCGAAAGCAAAACGCCTGTCGTATCGGCCCTTCCCAGCATTACCGTATCCATAAGGCTCGTACCAAGCGTAATAAGGTTTTGC
>JAJQDF010000306.1 GCA_021202325.1 Clostridiales bacterium
GTGTATTTTTACTCTAATGGCGGTGCTTATTACATTCAAAACATAATATCTCTTACCCAATCATATCAAGCACAAAGCACAGTATCGGAGCAACGGCAATTGCCGGAAGCATATTTGCAACCTTAAGCTTTGTAATGTCCAGAAGATTAAGTCCAAGACCGATAATCATAACCGAGCCGGCGCATATCATTTCGGCAATGGCGGCATCGGTAAGAACCGGTGCAAGGAAGCTTGCAAGAAGAACAATTGCGCCCTGGAACACAAATACAAAGGCTGCTGCAAAAAGTACGCCGATACCGAGGCTTACAGAAAGTATGGCCGATGAAAACAGGTCAAGGGTTGATTTTGTAAACAGCATTTCGTTGTCGCCGGTCAATCCGGCATTGAGTGAACCGACAATAGTCATAGCGCCTATGCAGAACAGAAGGGACGCCGTTACAAAGCCCTTGCTTATTGATACGCCGCCTTTATTACCACTGAATTTCCGCTCAACAAAATTTCCGAGACGGTTTATCTTGTCGTCAATGTCTATGAGTGTGCCTATGGCTATTCCTACTACCATTGAAATAATAAGTATCAATGTGTTTTCGCCTTCGAGTGCGCCGGAAATGCCTATGTATAATGTGCAAAGGCCGATGCCCTTCATTATTGCCGAAGCAACTCTCTCAGGTATGCCTTTTTTAAAAAGCAGTCCGACGGAACTGCCGATAATTACGGTTATTGTGTTTACTATTACGCCTAACATAGAATGCCCCCTACGATTAATTATATAAAAACTTATACTATTGTACCAAATTACTTTAATAATGTAAACCGATAAAATGACAGATTTATACTAAATAATCCCGCTTGTATTATGGTTCAAGCGGGATAAGAATTATTTTTTCTTTGCAATTTCTATATTGACCTTTTTGTTTTTTATCCTGCTGTTTTTCATTGCGATGATAATATCCTTGGCATATTCCGACGGAACATCAACAAATGTGTAGTCGTCATAAATATCAATATGGCCAATCTTATTTCCGGGAACGCTGGCTTCTCCGGCAAAGGCGCCCACAATATCCTTGGCTCTTATCTTGTTTTTCTTTCCTGCGTTTACAAAAAGCCTTACGGTATCATCTCCGGAATCTCCGTAAATCTCTGTTCCGCCAAAATTAATATCGTCCAAATCCGATGAAACCAAGTCGCTCAAATTAATCTTAAGAAGGGCGGCGGCAATATCCGTTGCGGCAACATCCTGTTCATTTACCATGTTGGTTATCATGTCAATATATTTTCCGAGGCTGCCTTCATCGATAACATCCTTGACTTTTTCAAGAAAATTAGCCGTCTTTATCTCTTCAATGTCGCTGAGTGAGGGGAGCTTTCTCTGAACAATCTTTGTTTTTGTGTAGCGCATTATGTCACGGAGCTTATATATTTCCTTGCCGACACAGAATGTAAAGGCTTTTCCGCTCTTTCCGGCACGGCCTGTCCTTCCTATACGGTGAACATAATATTCATCATCCTGGGGGACATCGTAGTTGAAAACAATGTCTACGTCGTCAACGTCAATACCTCTAGCGGCAACGTCTGTGGCAACAAGAATTTCGATTGTACCGTTTCTGAACTTCTGCATAACCTTGTCACGCTGGGGCTGTTTCAGATCGCCGTGGAGAGCCTCGGCAAAATATTCTCTGCCTTGGAGCTGTTCAACGACCTCGTCAACACGCTTCTTTGTGTTGCAGAATACAATTGACAGCTTGGGGCCATACATATCTATAACACGGCAGAGGGCATCTGGCTTTGTCTTTTCCTTTACATCGAAGTAATACTGCTCTATGCTGGGAACGGTAAGCTCCCTGCGGGTTACCTTTATATATTCTGGATCTACGAGATAGCGCTTGGAAAGGTCAAGAATCTCCTCGCTCATTGTAGCAGAAAACATAACGGTCTGTCTGTCCTCGGGGATTTTGAGCATTATTGTTTCAATGTCGTCCCTGAATCCCATGTCAAGCATTTCGTCAGCCTCATCCAGTACAACATATTTGACTGTTCCCATTTTAATTGTATGGCGTCTCATGTGATCCATTACACGTCCGGGAGTACCGATTATTATCTGCACGCCCTTTTTGAGAGCCGTTATCTGACGGTCGATTGGCTGTCCGCCGTAAATAGGCAGAACCTTTATGTTGTCCTTGTATTTCAGATATTTTCTGAATTCCTCGCTGACCTGTATAGCAAGCTCCCTTGTCGGGCAGAGTATAAGTGCCTGCAGGTTCTTATTGTCGGGATCAAGCATTTCCAGGCAGGGAAGGCCGAATGCGGCGGTTTTTCCTGTGCCTGTCTGGGACTGACCAATTATGTCCCGTCCCTCCATTATTATTGATATGGCCTGGGACTGTATAGGTGTAGCCTCCTCAAAGCCCATATCCTTGACTGCACGGACAATTTCGTCCGATAAATTCATTTCTTCAAATTTAAGATTTTCCATAGTGTTCCTTTCTATTTAACTAAGTGATGCTAATTTCAAGAATAAGCGGCACCAAGGATTCTTCCGCACTGCGTGCTCTCAGAATCCGGACACCATTCGAACTCGCCTATTTTTCTTCGAAAAATGGCTATGTTCTCATATTGTTGCAGTTGCTAAAGTACATAAATTTGAAAGTAAACTTTCATTTATGTACTTTGCAACCAGTGCCGTCAATCAAATGTTCACATTATATCAGCCAAAAGAAATATTTGCAAGTAAAAGATTTTTGGGGTATAATATCTGCGAAGCATAGCACAAGGGACAAAAGGTCATAACGGATGCTTGTATCCGAGCATATGACCTTGGGGACCGCAAAAAGATGAGAACATAGCCATTTTTTATAAAAAATAGGCGGGTTCGAATCTTTTTAGGATTTTGGGAGCACAAAGTGCGGAAAAATCCGTGTGATATGCGTTAATGTCGTTATAAAGACTTAGTTTTCTTGATAACTATAAAAATTTATACATCAACAGAGATTGGAGAACTACATATGCAGATTTTAAGGGCTATGCTTCTCGGACTTATACAGGGATTTTCGGAGTTTTTTCCTATAAGCAGTTCCGGCAATCTTTTATTTTTCAGTAATTTATTTAATATCGAAGCATATACGCTGTCCTTTGACATTGTGCTTCACACTGCCAGCCTTTTGGCATTGGTGTTTATCTATTTCAGGGACATTGAAAATATGGTAAGAAATCCGTTATCGAGATTCAATAAGAATGCGGCGCTTGGCATACTGCCGATATTTATTGTTTCTCTCCTGCTTCAAAGCAGATTAGATGATTTTTTTATGAATTCAAAGGCCTTTGGAATATGCTTTATTTTTTCCGGAGCGGTGCTTTTCTACGAAACTATGTATAATCCCGGAAAAAAACGTTTTAAAAATATGAAGCTTAAGGATGCGCTTGTTATAGGCGGTTTTCAGGCTGTCGGAGCGATTCCCGGCGTATCAAGAACCGGACTTGCTTTAAGCGGCGGCCTCCAGATGGGATATGACGGCAAAACATCGCTTAAGTTTGCATACATAATGGCCATACCTGCC
This sequence comes from Clostridiales bacterium, assembly GCA_021202325.1. GTDB lineage: Bacteria > Bacillota > Clostridia > Lachnospirales > Anaerotignaceae > Metalachnospira. The sequence continues at coordinate 3,555 of JAJQDF010000306.1, forward strand.
ATGCTCGGAAGAATCGTTGCTGACCTAATTGAGATATACAATGCAACGGGCGAGAGTGTGACCGATGTTTTCGGATTTTTTTCAATCGTGCTTGCGGCGCTTGCGGCTTTCATTGCATCAGTCATTGCAATTAGGATAATGCAGAGGCTTGCCGTAAAGGGCAGATTCAGATTTTTTGCATACTATATGTGGGCAATCGGCCTTATTACATTAATAGATATGCTTGCACTTAACAAAATTTTTTAAAAAAGGTGTGGACAAATAGCGCATATCGTGATATAATAAATAATATGAGAAAA
>JAJQDF010000081.1 GCA_021202325.1 Clostridiales bacterium
ATATATGTTGACTTCTTTTCTTTTCCTGAAATCTCATGAGCCTTAGCAAAAGCCTCTTCAATTGTTCTGCAGGCGATAACGTCTGTCTTGCCGAAGCCATCGGGATCCATGTCGGAAACGATGATGAAATGAACCTGTGTTGCGGCCTCAAAAATTCTGAATCCTACATATCTGCCAATGCCAAAGTTATCCAACAGGAATACTTCTCTGTCAAGCATGTTGTCAAATTCTGTGGCGAATTTTTCCGTATCGGGATTTCCCCAGCCCTCTGAACACTGTGAAACTATGATAACTACACCTTCACCGGGTTTAGCTGCTCCGATAGCATTGAACAACGGTTTTGAACCTGTCTGATAGAAGTTGATGTCCTTGGGATATCCGCAGGCTGATGCGATAACAAGGTCTGCTTTCTCATCAATTTTAACACCGTCAAGCTTCTTAACGAACTCATAACCCTGTTTGTGAGCCTGCTCAAGGTCTCCTGCGAAGCATGCGGCAATTGTGTTTGTTCTGTCAACTACAGAATTAACGATGAACGAAATGTTGGCAAGCTTAGCTGTCTCAAGCATATCCTCGTGTATAGGGTTTCCTTCTGTTATGCCGTTGGCGCAAGTCTCAACAGCTCCGCTTCCTGCCGGGCCGGGCTTGAAATAAAGCTTATGGTTATAGTTGATAGTTTTTCTGCTGCAGATTCCGGGAAGAACCATTTTTCTTCCGCCGCCGAAACCTGCTATGAAATGGAATACAATTCCGCCTACAAGTATTCTGTGGTCGCAGTCCATAGCGAACTTATTGAGCTCAACAACATTGCCTCTGGATGTTGTGCCTACTGTTACGAAATCGTCGCTGTCGCAGTAGTGGTTCTGATGTTTGAATCTTGCGCAGAAATCCTTACCGATAAGGTTCTCAAAGTCTTCCTCTTCCTGAAGTCTGTGTGTGCCTACTCCTGAAATGAAAAGTATGTCCTCATCCTTAATACCGATCTTTTCAAGCTTTTCAACAAGAATGTGAACGATAACCGAAGGTCTTGCCCAAACTCTTGTAACGTCGGGAACTACTATACATACTGACTGTCCGGGCTTAATGATTTCTTCAAGCTTGGGAGTACCTATAGGATTCTCTATTGCGTCTTTGATAATTTCTTCCTCTGTCTTTGATGATTTTTCAAGTTCAGCAGGCTCAAGGACCTTTATAACATCCTCCTCGGGATATTCAAAGTCAACTTCACCATTGCCGTACTTAAAAGTATATTTTGCCATTGTAATCTACCTCCTTATTATTATTTTAGTTCTAACCTACTAATTAAATGATACATTATGAACCGCCCTTTTGTCAATAAATTCGAAAACAAAGGTGTAAACTCATCCAATGAACAGGCATTTTCAACAGCATAAGCAAAAAACAGACACGGAATAAATCCGTACCTGAGTAGTACTAATGTTAAATTATCCTAAGCAAATTTTAGAATTAAAGGTCTGTGCTTGCCATTGTGTTTGCGGCAAAAGGCATGATGTATGTTGACATCTTTTCTTTTCCGGTAATCTCATGAGCCTTAGCAATAGCCTCTTCAATTGTTTTGCAGGCAATAATGTCTGTCTTTCCGAAGCCCTCGGGATCCATATCGGAAACGATGATGAAGTGAACCTGTGTTGCAGCCTCAAAAATTCTGAATCCTACATATCTGCCGATACCGAAGTTATCCAACAGGAATATTTCTCTGTCAAGCATGTTGTCAAATTCTGTAGCGAATTTCTCGGTATCGGGATTTCCCCAGCCCTCTGAACACTGTGAAACTATGATAAGTACGCCTTCACCGGGTTTAGCTGCTCCGATAGCGTTGAACAGTGATTTTGCACCTGTCTGATAGAAGTTGATATCCTTAGGATATCCGCAGGCTGATGCAATAACAAGGTCTGCCTTCTCATCAATCTTAACACCGTCGAGCTTCTTAACAAACTCATAGCCCTGTTTGTGAGCCTGCTCAAGGTCTCCTGCGAAGCATGCAGCAATTGTGTTTGTTCTGTCAACTACTGAGTTAACGATGAACGAAATCTTAGCAAGCTTAGCTGTCTCAAGCATATCCTCGTGAACGGGGTTTCCTTCTGTTATGCCGTTGGCGCAAGTCTCAACTGCTCCGCTTCCTGCCGGGCCGGGCTTGAAATAAAGCTTGTGGTTATAGTTGATAGTCTTTCTGCTTGAAATTCCGGGAAGAACCATTTTTCTTCCGCCGCCGAAGCCAGCAAGGAAATGGAATACAATTCCGCCTACAAGTATTCTGTGGTCGCAGTCCATAGCGAACTTATTGAGCTCAACAACATTGCCTCTGGATGTTGTGCCTACTGTTACGAAATCGTCGCTGTCGCAGTAGTGGTTCTGATGTTTGAATCTTGCGCAGAAATCCTTACCGATAAGGTTCTCAAAGTCTTCCTCTTCCTGAAGTCTGTGTGTGCCTACTCCTGAAATGAAAAGTATGTCCTCATCCTTAATACCGATCTTTTCAAGCTTTTCAACAAGAATGTGAACGATAACCGAAGGTCTTGCCCAAACTCTTGTAACGTCGGGAACTACTATACATACTGACTGTCCGGGCTTAATGATTTCTTCAAGCTTGGGAGTACCTATAGGATTCTCTATTGCGTCTTTGATAATTTCTTCCTCTGTCTTTGATGATTTTTCAAGTTCAGCAGGCTCAAGGACCTTTATAACATCCTCCTCGGGATATTCAAAGTCAACTTCACCAGTGCCGTACTTAAAAGTGTACTTAGCCATTGCAATCTTCCTCCTTAATATTTTATTTTTGTTCTACCCTATTAATTAATGATACCTTATAAACAGCCATTTTGTCAATAAATCCGAAAGATAAAAAGCACGATATCAGAAAGTATCGGCCTTTTGCCTATTATAAAGCATTAATTATTTAATTGTTTTGTCAAGCTTCTACAGAACCTCATGTGCTTACTGCATAAAGCACAATTATGTTTTAATATCTATGCAGCAGACAACCGCTGCGGCAGCACCTATATTAATTGCATTTAATTTTTCCGTTTATTATATCCTTAACCATCCTAACGGCATCGTCCATAACCGCCGGAAGCGTATCGGCAGTAACCCCTGCCACTCTGAGACCGCATTTATTTAAGGGAATAAGCACCTTCACCGCCGGGCTCTCGCTTATGGCATTTGCCATCGCCGGAGTCAGCTCGCCAAGCATTGAGTTTGCGGCAACAATTCCTATGCTTCCTATAATAATGTCGGCTCTTTTGGCATTATAAATAACTGCGTTTTCACCTGTAGCGATATTCTTGGCCTTGCCCTTCATCATGCCCATTGTGGCAATGGCATTTATGCCAACTGCCATTATTTCATGCTCGCCGCCAATTTCTGCATTCAGCTTTTCAACAAGTGCTCTTCCTATTCCTCCGCCCTGTCCGTCTACAACCAATATAACCATTTCAATCTCTCCTCGCTGTGTGTGTTTGCTGTATAAAAAGAAAAACCGTTCTAATCAGACGGTTTCAAGTAATCTTTAAATAAGAATGGGAGTTACAGGGCTCGAACCTGTGACCCTCTGCTTGTAAGGCAGATGCTCTCCCAGCTGAGCTAAACTCCCATAATATTAAGTATGAATATAAAATGACCGGTAAGGGAATCGAACCCTTGTTTCAGCCGTGAGAGGGCCGCGTCTTAACCGCTTGACCAACCGGCCAAAAATAGCGGAGGGGGGATTCGAACCCTCGACACCGCGGGTATGAACCGCGTGCTCTAGCCAACTGAGCTACTCCGCCAAATCACTGAACAAGAGATATTATACACATATATTTTCCAGATGTCAACAA
>JAJQDF010000159.1 GCA_021202325.1 Clostridiales bacterium
CTATATTCAAGTTATGATAACCTCCAATTAATTCATTAATTTGTAAGTTGAATTTTTTCGCTCTTTCCTCTTGTAAAGAAATATTCACAGGCCACAGGACAGCCCTTTGTGTCGTTCAATTCCGTTAAAAATTCCAATATCGGAGAATTCTCGGGTACACCAAGCAATCTGCTTATCTCAGGATCGCTCAATACCGGCTCAGAAGACATGTAGCTGTTTCCAAGCTCAATTTCGCACATCTCGGAAATCTTGGTGATGGACTGCGTTACTACATCGCTTCCCAAAACCTGAAAATACAGCGCATAGGAAAGATATACTCTTTCGACCGAAAAGCATTTTCCGTCCACATATTTTGTTCTGACTATGGTAATGACCTTTTGTTCTTCGCCCAGCTGCAATATTTTTGCTACTATTTCAGGGGGCATTTCTACCCTAACATTCTCGCAGACATGCTCGCCCGGTATAGAAATCGCCTCCAACGAAACAGATGCCTTAAACAGTCCGCTGGTCTCATAAATCTCCTCGGCTGTTAGACGCTTGGCAACAAATGTGCCCTTTCCCTGCACACGGTAAACCATTCCTTCTTTAACCAATTCTTTGATTGCGGTTGTAACAGTAATCCGGCTGCAGCCAAATTGTCTGCTTAATTCAGCCTCGGACGGAATCATAAAGTTCTCAGTCCACTCACCGGAGTCAATTTTAGATTTAATAAACTGCTTTATGCGCATGTACATCGGAATTCCCATAAACAGCACCCTTTACATCGTTGTTTGCCCATATCATATAAACATCAGAATAATTTGTATATATATTATTATAACAAGCTTAATCTGCAATTTCAAGTTTGTAGGAAAACAAGCTTCTAATGTTTAACAGTATGGGCAAACCGTGATGGAATTACTCATAAAACAAGCGTATTGTAACCCTTATTGTGCCGCTGCCTTTTTGTGAGTGCATGCAGAAACGATAACAAGCAGAGCAACCGATACGGGGAATGCTACCAATACTGTTGCCAAACCGTAAGGCTGACCGAGCATTTCCCACACAATTGTTAATATAGTACCGCCTGCCATTGATGCCAGGCCTCCGGCCTTCGTAACTTTGCTCGGGCAAACAACACTTGCCAGAAGTGCGGGAGTAATTCCGGCGCCGACAATTGTGGAAGCCCAATACTGAATAGCAAGTATGCTAGGGAAGAACTGCAGTATAACAAGAGAAGCTATGCCGAATACAACTATACAAATTTTAGTAACCTTTAAAACCTGTTTGTCAGGTGCGCCCTTTTTAAAGTGTGTGTAAACATCTGTTGCAAGGTTTGTTGCGCCGGACAATAAGTAAGAATTTCCTGTTGTAAGTATGAATCCTGAGCAGGAAGCCATCATCAAGCCGCCAATAACCCAAGGGCAGATTGTTGAAAGTGCGATGAATGACTGTGAAGCAATGATGTTGTCACCGAAATAAAGACGTCCGATATATGAAAGGAATGCAATTGCAGGCAACACAATAATTGTACCAAGCGCCCAGCCAATCATACCAATCTGAACGTTTCTGTCTCCCTTTGCGGCTGCCATTCTCTGATAGAGGTTGTTGTCACCGAGGGCAAGTAAGAATCCGGGAGCATAGTTTGCAAGGTAATCCTTTGCAGTCCATCCGCCTGTGAATGTCAATCCCTGAGGATTTACTTCTTTTGTTGTTTCAACTATCCAGCTTATGCCGCCTACATGGGGGAGTATATAAGCAAATGCAGCAAATAATCCAACAAGCATTAAGCAAACCGAAAAAGCATCTATCTTAACAACCGAGTCAAGACCGCCCGATGCAGTTGCTATAATGATAACTATACATGCAACAAGTGTCATTATGTTAACATCAAAGCCGGTTGTTGCGTTAAGGATAATACCCATGGCTCTAAGCTGATATGAAACAATAGAAAAGCTTGCAAGCGCAATTATTACAGCAGAAAGCACCCTTGCGTTTGTACCATAACTATCTTCTATAAGTGCAGCCGTAGTAAGTTTTCCGCGTTTACGAACTATAGGTCCAATTGCAAACAATATGACTATCGCAAAGATACTGCCGCTTGCGTAGCATATAGAAGGAAACAAACCGGTTGTGTAGGCAATAGAGTTGATGCTTCCCGCAACAGCTCCGCCGCCCATCCATGAAGCCATGAATGTTGCCATCAATACAAATGAGCCAAGGCCCTTGCCGGCAAGAGCAAACTCTTTGATACTATCACGGTTTTTCTGCTTTCTTGCTAAGAAAGCAAAAGCAAATACAACAACAAAGTATGCCGCAATTACTATAAGCATCTTGGGTTGGGCTACCATTTCATGATATTGCATAATAATTCTCCTTTCAATTATTGGTCTTAGGTTATTAAGCGCTTAAAATATCTCTTATCTGGGCAACACGCTCTTCGCTGACAGCCAGCTTATTTGTGCTTGCCACCCAAAGGGAGTCATACTTTATGCGGTCTACAACAGATTTTAATTTAGCAACGCTCTCATCGGAATCATTATATCCGGCACTTAAGAATACACGCAGCTTGAATTTGCCTTTGTACTGCTGAGAGAATCTTATAATGCTTTCATTCTGTTTTTCAGCAGTAAAGTTAAATTCGGGAAGGGGACGATGATATTTTATAAATGCATCTTCATCAACAATTCCGAATGCACCAACGGCTTCTTCGCACTTATTTACCAGTTCCATATGGCCGTCGATACCAAGCATATAGCCGTTGGTTACCATACGGACAGGTATTCCCTGCTCATGAATGCAGTCAATAATTTCTCCAAGGTGCACATTAACCAATACTTCACCCTGCCCGAATATTTCCACCAAATCGGGCTTGTCCTCGGCAATCTTCTCTTTCAAATTCTCAAGGGAATCCTCAATGGTGCCGAAATCATGCCATTGAGTCTGATATTTTGTCTGGCCTTTGTTGCATACGATGCAGTTGAAAATGCAGGCTTTTTCAGGCTGAATGTCTAACCCCAGTACTTTTCTTCCGCCATCTTCAACTTTGACGAATTCGTCACGCTTGTACTTGATGTAGTTCATAACTTTCCTCCTTATATTATTCTTATCATGTTATCAATCAAGCTCTAATTATGCGGTCAATTTCAGCTATGCGTTCTTCGCTTACTGTAAATTTAGGCCATGTTCCCACCCAAAGCACATCATATTTCACCTGATCTACAACCTTTTTAATATCTGCTGCCTTTTCATTGGTATCATTGAATCCCTTTACCAAGAGAACTCTAAGCGTAAAATGACCGTTGTACTGATGACTGAAACGAACCATACTTTCAGTTTGTTTAGCGGGAGTAAAGTTAAGCTCTGGCACGGGACGATGGATCTTATTAAAGGTCTCGTCATCTGTAAAACAGAATCCTGCTACAACCTCTTCGCATTTGCTTGCCAGCTCCATATGTCCATCGATGCCGAGCAAATAGCAGTTTGTAATCATTCTTACAGGCAAGCCCTGTGCATGGATAAAGTCGATCGTAGCACAAAGATGCCTATATGTAAGAATGTCGCCTTTGCCGAAGAGCTCAACTAAATCAGGCTTCTCCGCCTCAATCTTTTGCTTAAGCAACGCTAAAGAATCATCTACAGGTCCGAAATCATGCCATTCACCTTGATATTTTGTTTTATCGAGATTACATATAGCACAATTGAAAATACATGATTTTTCAGGACCTATACCTACAGAAAGGACTTTGCGGCCATCCTTGTCTGTCTTAACATATTCGTACTCTTTGTATTCAAAATAGTTCATTTGCCTTCCCCCTTCGTTATTTTCAAATAATTTAGCCGATAAAGTATCAATA
>JAJQDF010000198.1 GCA_021202325.1 Clostridiales bacterium
TTATCATTTCTTATGTCAGTTTTTTGAGTTTACACAAAACTTGAAACGGTCTCTAAGTTTCCCTTCATTTTGTATTTTATGATATATCACTTTTTACTCTTTAACTGTATCGTCCGCCTTGAATGAAGCGATAAGATCATTCTGGCTGACAGATGAGCCCTCAACAACATAGAGCTTATCCACAGTTCCGGAAATCTTCGAAAGTACAGAAGTTTCCATCTTCATGGCCTCTACAGTCATTATAACCGTGTTCTTCTCTACCCTATCGCCCTCTTTTACAAATATCTTGCTAACTGTTCCTGGGATAGGTGAACCGAGATGAGCAGGATTATTCTTTTCAGCCTTAAGCTTTCTGTCGCTCTTAACCTCAAGGCTCTTATCAAGTATTGATACCTCTCTCATAATGCCGTTAATCTCAAATGAAAGAGTTCTGTAGCCCTGCTCGTTGGGCTCAGACATATCAATATATCTTATTGTTATAGCTTTACCTTCACCGATTCTAAGGACTGTTTCCTCGCCCTTCTTAAGGCCATAGAAATAAACATGGCTGTCCAGACGTGAAACGTCGTTATAATGCTGAAGATGTGTGCAGTAATCGTCATATACCTTAGGATAAAGAGCATAGCTCAACAGATTTCTGATATTTACATGGTCAAATTTAAATTTGTCCATGAGCTCTCTGCCCATTTTATCGAAGCCGGCAGGCTCAAGAAGTTCTCCTGCACGTCCTTCTATGGGTTTCTGATCCTTAAGAACAATCTTCGAAAGCTCTTCAGGGAATCCTCCGTCAGGTCTGCCCACAAGTCCTCTGAAATACTCTACAGCCGACTCGGGATAGGAAAGATCCTTGCCCTTTTCAAATATATTGTCCTTTGTAAGTCCGTTTTTCTGCATGAATATCGCAAAGTCACCAATTACCTTTGATGAAGGCGTAACCTTTACAATGTTGCCGAAAAGCTCATTTGACTGCTTGTAAAGCTCCTTTATCTGCTCAAACTCGTCAGCAGAACCCATTTCCTTAACCTGGAAGCTTAAATTTGAATACTGGCCTCCGGGAATCTCATACTTGTATATCTCGGTGCTGGGAGTTTTCATCTTGCTCTCAAAACCGCCGTAAACCTTTCTCACATCCTCGTAGTAGCGGCTAAGCTCATTAAGCTCATCGGGATCAAGACCGGTGTCTCTTTCTGTTCCTTTAATGGCATAAACAACCGAGTTCATAGACGGCTGGCTTGTGTTTGAAGACATTGACTCAATTGCAAGGTCAACTATATCAACACCGGCCTCAGCAGCCATAAGTACTGTAGAAACTCCGTTTCCGGTAGTATCATGGGTGTGAAGATGAATCGGTATGTTAAGTTCCTTTTTAAGCTCGGTGAAAAGCTCCTTAGCTGCATATGGCTTAAGAAGTCCGGCCATATCCTTGATAGCAAATATATGGCAGCCGAGGCTTTCCAGTTTTTTGGCCTTATCTATATAATAATCTATTGTGTATTTCTTCTCATCGGGGTTCATTATGTCGCCCGTGTAGCATATAGCGCCCTCTACAATTTTGCCTGTATCAAGAGCCACATCAATGGGCATCTTCATGTTTTCAATCCAGTTGAGAGAGTCGAATATTCTGAATACATCTACGCCTCTTTCCGCTGAAACCTCGATAAACTTCTTAACCACGTTATCGGGATAATTCTTATATCCTACAGCGTTCGAAGCTCGAAGAAGCATCTGTAAAAGAGTGTTCGGCATAGAACGTCTAAGCTGTTCAAGCCTAACCCAAGGCGACTCCTTAAGGAAGCGGTAAGCCACATCGAATGTTGCTCCGCCCCATGCTTCTGCTGAAAATGCATTTCTAAGTATTGTATTTGTTGCCGGCGCAGCTGTAACAAGATCCTTTGTACGGAAACGTGTAGCCACAAGCGACTGGTGAGCATCACGCATTGTTGTGTCAGTTACATACAGCTTTTTCTCATTGAGAATTTTCTGAGTAAAGTCCTTTGCACCAAGCTTAAGGAACTCATCCCTTGCGCCGTAAACCTTTATGCTTTCGTCATACTTTGGAGGAACAATTGCTCCGTAATCTGGCTTTTCTCCCTTTGACTCATTTACAATTTTGTTTCCAATAAATTCAGCAATCTTTGATGCTCTGTCCTTGGACTGGGCTATATCAAAGAGCTCCGGTGTTTCCTCAATGAATGTTGTGGTGCATTTTCCTTCTTCAAAGGTCTTGCTCTGCACAACGTTTATGAGGAAAGGAATATTTGTTTTTACGCCTCTGATACGTGTTTCCTTGAGTGCCCGTACGCATTTGCGTACAGTTCCTTCAAATGTCCTGTCATAGGCAATTATTTTAACAAGAAGGCTGTCATAGTACGGAGAAATCTCTGCACCTGTGAATACATTTCCTCCATCAAGACGTATGCCGTTTCCGGCTGGTGAACGGTAAACTGTAATCTTACCGGTGTCGGGAAGGAAATTGTTTGTGGGATCTTCTGTAGTAACACGAAGCTGAATGGCATGGCCCTTGCAGTAAATGTCATCCTGCGACTTGATTCCAACCTTGTCTGAGAAAAGGCTGTAGCCTTCGGCAACAAGGATCTGAGTTGTCACAAGGTCGACGTCTGTTATCATTTCAGTTACTGTATGCTCAACCTGAATACGAGGGTTCATCTCGATGAAATAATAATTTTCATCGGCATCGACAATGAATTCCAGTGTTCCGGCGTTGCTGTAGCCTACATATTTGGAAAGCTTAACCGCATCGTTAAATATTTTCTGTCTTGTTGCCATGCTTATGGAGTCAGCAGGGGCATATTCAACAACCTTTTGGTGACGTCTCTGTACTGAGCAGTCACGGTCATAGAGATGAATAACGTTGCCGTATTTATCTCCCATTACCTGTACTTCGATATGTTTGGGGCTTTTCAGATATTTCTCAATGAATATTTTGTCGTCGCCAAAGGCTTTTTTTGCCTCATTTTTGGCTTCTTCAAATTCCTTCTGCATATCGTCACGGTCGTTTACAATTCTCATACCACGTCCGCCGCCGCCATTTGAGGCCTTGAGCATTACCGGATAACCTATCTGATCGGCAATTTCCATAACCTCATCAAGAGACTTAAGGGCATGGTCTACGCCGGGAATGATGGGAACGCCGCATTTAATTGCAATCTGCTTAGATGAAATTTTATCACCCATGGCGTTCATTGTTTTTACCGTAGGTCCGATAAAAGCAATACCGTTCTTTTCGCAGGCTTCTACAAACTCCGGATTTTCTGAAAAGAAACCATATCCCGGATGGATGGCGTCTACATTCCTTTCCTTGGCTATTTTTATAATTTCTTTTATATCCAAATAGGCGTCTATAGGACCCTTATTCGGATTAAGACTATAGCTTTCGTCTGCCTTGGTTCTGAAAGCTGAATACTTATCTTCCTTTGAAAATACACATATTGACTGTATACCGAGTTCGTTAAGTGCTCTGAATACCCTTATGGCAATCTCTCCACGGTTGGCAACAAGTACCCTCTTGAACTCTTTAATGTTCTGTTCCTGCATTTGGCATTCCTCCTATTCATAAGAGAATATGATTTAGTTACATTTTAAGTACTTATTTTAAACAGTAAAAAAGCCGAAATCAATATTAATTTTCAAAGTTTAAAAACTTCTATAGATTGTATACATTGAGTTAAGTCAATGAACAAATTTTAGGAAATATTTTTAATTATTTCATCTATTTCAGTACTAATATAAAAAATCATTTGTAAAAAAATCACTTTATTTCATTAAACAATTAAAAAGACATAGTCATTTTTAGATATGTCTTTTTCTA
>JAJQDF010000194.1 GCA_021202325.1 Clostridiales bacterium
TTATATTAGTTACCTTCAACTGCCTATTTCTCCAATTTCACCTATACTGCCAGCTTTGTTCTCAACGCCAAAAAATGCCGCCGGAATTCACTTCCGACGGCATCGATTATTTAATATTAGCCTCTGTAGCGGAAAAAGTTTATACTGGAACTTTTTTCACTACTTCCATCACAAAACGGAACCTCGTTCCGTTTTAGCGGCTCTGCCGCTCAACAAGCGGAAATCCCGCAGGATTTCCGCTTAAGGCGTTTACGCCGTTATCATGTATGCTACCCATCCCCTCGTTGCATAGGGTGAGTTTCCTGTGTACTCAGGTACTACCTCTCCTCTGTACTTAGCAAGCATTATACAGAACTGCTCCATTGTTAAATAGTCGTTAGGGCCATAATGTATATAGTCATAGCCTATAACTATTCCATTTTCATAGCACCATGCAACTGCATCTGCATACCAAGCATCGCTTGTTACATCGATGAAAGGTGCAATATCCTCGGGTGCGGGCTTTCCTTCAAGATTCCATATTATCTGCGCAGCCATAGCTCTTGTGAGGTATCCATCTGCCGCAAATGTGTCGTCGCTTATGCCTACCATCCAGCCATTCTCGTAAGCTTCCATTATCGCATCGTAATACTGATGGCTTGTGCTGAGGTCGGTAAATATTGATGATGTTGTGTCTATTGTGCTTGTGTTGTCCTCGTCACCGCTGGAACTGCCTGATCCACCGGACGACTCTTCAAGGCTATAGGAATGAGTGTATGTCTTCTTTTCCCACTGTGCTACTAAAGTTATACCGTCTTCCGTTACAGTATATGTAGCTCCGGCATTATACGTTGTTTTACCTGTGCTTACTTTCCAGCCTTCAAAAGTATAGCCTGAACGGCTTGCAGAAGGAAGGGTAAATTTTCCTCCATTATATGTTATAATAGTGAGCTTTTCAGCACTTGAACTGCCTATCGTTCCTCCGTTGGCATTTAAAATTACAGAATAGAATTCATCCACACTGGTAACTTCTCTATCCAAAATTGTAATTGTATCTCCGTCCTCGACTTCATCAAGAATATCATCAATATCTGAACCAGTTGTTGAAGTATAGCTGTACGGTGCGTCTGGATTACTACTTGATTTTAACTCTGTAGTCAGTGAAGGATCCAAATACTCTTTATTAACCGGATCAGAAAAGTTTCCACCGGAAACAGTCAAGTATGTATGGTCACTATTTTCCCCATCATCATCTCCACTTTTGCTATCACTGTAAACTGCCGTGCCCGTACCTATTACATTTGTAGTATCGCCGCTTATTGTAATTGTTACAGCTGCATCAGTTGCAGCATAATTTCCAGTTCCGTTAGTATTTACTTCATAGACGCCATAATATCCTGTTATTGTTCCGCCAGTAATATTGACATTAATTTTCTGATTTGTAGTGTGCTGTGATACCGCAATACCAGCACCTGTTGTAGTAGTTCCACTACCATTACCTTGGTTGCTAGAATCTGATGTACCACCACTTATTGTACCGCCAGTAACAGTGAGGTCTCCAGCTCTGATTTCTATTCCAGTATTCCCACCAGTTATTGTACCACCAGTTATTACAGTTTCACTATCTACAGCCGGAAGATACATGCCTGTTGCTCCGCCGGTTACTGTGCCACCATTTACTTCAATGTAATTATAGCCGTTATTAGAAGCACTATTCGTTGAAATACCAAAAGTCGAGCCATAAATATCTCCGCCATTTACTATAACTGTTGAATATTTAGACTCGTATCCATGATAGCAGATAATTCCACAATAACCACCATCAATTGTACCATCATCTATAACTAAAGTTGCCCCATACCATACAGCTATCGCACTAGTACTTGTGTCATCTGTTGTTTTTCCTGCTGTACTTTTTACAACAGCATTTCCACTTATTGTTACACTTGTTGATGTGCCGGTAGCATATACACCGCTATAATAGCCACTAACTGTTCCGCCGGAAATCTCAGTTGTGCCTCCAAATTGAATAACACCATAATTGCCGCCGGTAATAGTACCACCTTCAATTGTTAATTCGCCATCATTGACATTAATACCTCGTTGTCCTCCGGAAACCATACCACCAGTAACAGTCAATGTTCCACCACTCTGTATAATTCCATAATTGTCTTCACTTGAAACTGTACCGCCTTCAATTGTCACTTCACCACTAGCAATATGAATTGCTCTATTGGTTCCGCTGACTGTACCACCTGTTACTGTCAATTCAGCATCAGTTCCGCTGACATATATGCCATAATAGCCAGTTACTTCACCACTTTCAACTATGACCTCTCCATTTGTCGTGATGCCATAATAGTACTGAGTACTGCCTCCATCTATTTTTCCACCGCCAGTACTGTCCTTAATTGTAAGCGTAACTCCAGAAACCACACCTATTAAGTATCCGCTAAAATCACTTCCTTTTGTTATGGTATGCCCATTAAGATCAATTGTAACATCTGAACTAACAATATAAGCCTCTGTTAATTCATAGTCGTCATCAAGTGTAATAACACCGTTAACAGCTGTTGGAAGTGTACTTGCCTGTATAGTTAACAGCATTATCCCTGCATTCTGATTTTCCTCAACCTCTATTTCCTCTGCCTCAATCTCTTCATCCTCGACAGCTTCAACCTCTACCGCCTCCGGTTCAGGACAAAACTCCATACTGCCCGCAAATGCAGTGGCCGGCACCATTGCCAGCACCATCACCGCCGCAATAAGCAGTGACAAAAACTTCTTTCTCATTTTATAAATTCCCTCCTTTTCAATATAACCGGTTGCCGCTGTTTACATTCCCCAGCCGATTGTCAATTCTTCGTTCTCCAGCATCCTGTCGTAGGCCTGCGTGACAAGCACCGAAATGTTATGCTCAATGCCCTCGTAGGTGGTCTGATGCAGTCTCCACAGACAGCTTGGATTAGCTTTTTCCTCAGAAACATGGGCTTCTGCACACACGACTTGGATGTCGTGCCATACGTTCGAACGGTTCAAAGGCTTTCCGCTTCTGGTGACGAAAATCGAGCCTGTCGTAATGTCATTCCTGCCGGCATAGTCCAAAAGCTCTGTTGCCAATACCGTTGGAATTGCCGCTGTACGTTTTGGTTGGTCGTGCAATGAAACCACTACCCGGCCTGCCTTGGCCGCCTCGACCGTAACTTGGCGCAATTCGTTGATTTTCAAACCAACGCTGCACAACGTCTTCATAATAAGGTAGGTTCTCTCTTTATTAAGCACCTTGGCAGTCTGCAAAAGCCGCAGATACTCGTTTCGTGTCAGCTCCGGCAGGGTGGCATCATTGATGACCAGCGTATTGTCGTACTGCCAATCTCTCTTGCCCAAAAACCGCAGGAAGCCGTTGACCACATGCACCCTCTGAATGACCGACCTATTCGCATAGCCCCGATCTATGAGATATTCCTGCCATTCGCGCGCCGTATCGGCTGTTATTATTTTTTCATCTGGAAGAAACCCGTAGAACTTATTAAGCACAGTTCGATAGCTGTATATCGAGCTTTGCTCTCTGTTATTATTTTCCAAATAACTCAGGTAATCCTCCAGTGTATCTTTAGTAATTTTCAAGCCGCTGGAATCCATTTCCATCGCCTCCTCTGCAAAACCCTGCCGCCAATGCCCAGCGACGAGGCAAAGAACGGACGATTGATTTTGTTCTAAATCTGTTCTAAACCGAAGGGCGTATTTTCATAATTTTTTGTAAAAAGAAATAAAAAAATGTATTAATAGGAAATTTAAATTTGCTATTTTTAGATAAAAGTGGAAGTCGGCGAAAAAATAG
>JAJQDF010000303.1 GCA_021202325.1 Clostridiales bacterium
ATGCAAAATAAAATGTTTCGATGGTTTTACGGAACATTTTATTTTGCTGCCATAACACGATGAAATCCCACAGGATTTCATCGTAACTGTCTTATGCTTTCTCCGCTTACAAAATATAAACTGCCGCTTTTTTTGATTTCAGTATTTTCATCAAGGCACTGCTTCAGCTTTTCAAAATTTTCTGTTTCTATCCTCAGCGATATTCCGCAGGAGGCCGTTATTTTCCTAAGTGTTGGCATTACCTCGACAGGCATTTTCTCCTCAAGATATTTTTCGGCAGCCACAGCGGCATGGGTGGAATTAAAGGCCATTGTATAATATTCATCGCTCCGCATACTTTGTCACCTCATTTCGATTATAAGGCATTTGACTAAATAAGGCAATGGGGGTTATACTCATATTAGTATTATGAAACGGAGGGAAACATATGGCAAAATATATAGATGCAAGGGGTAAAGCCTGCCCAATGCCGGTGGTGCTGGCCAAAAAGGAAATAGATAACGGCGAAAGAAACCTGACCGTGGCCGTTGACAACGAAATCGCCGTCGGAAATCTCACAAGACTGGCTCAAAACAGCGGCATTGTAATAAATATTGAAAAAATAGCCAATGACCACATTAATGTCATATTCGCCGGCGGAGCAGAAATCTCGCCCGAGCCAGAGGAAGCGCCTTCCTGCTCTATGAGCTCCGGCTGCGGCTATGCGGTATTTTTCGGCAAGGACTATGTTGGCGAGGGGGACTATACCTTGGGGCACAATCTGGCCAAAATGATGCTCTATACCCTGTCGGAAAGCGACGACATCCCTGCGGCGGTGATATTCATGAACAGCGGAGTAAAACTTCCCACAAGCGAAAAGCTGGATATTATAAACAGCATATCCACCCTCATGGAAAAGGGCACCGAGGTTCTCGTCTGCGGCACCTGCCTCAATTACTACAACCTTACAGATAAACTGAAGGTAGGCACAATAAGCAATATGTTCGAAATTCTTGAAAAGCTGAAATCTGCGGCAAAGGTAATCACTGTTTGATTAAAAAAGAGTCCGTTGAACTCGAATTATCGAGAACGATGGGCTCTCTTTCTTTGCCAATAAAAAACAGAAGATCCAACGGTTTAATATGCAGGAACCGGATGAATCTTCTGTTATAAAAGGTTTTTTATTTATAACCCCTTTTACCGTATTATAGTCTTTGTGTCCGCACGGAACAATCGGGCTTTCATAATTATAACCCTTGAGTCCGCATAAAGCAATTAATTTTTATACAAATCATAATCTTTGTGCCCTCATGGAGTTCAGTATGGCTATTACCGATACGCCAACATCGGCAAATACGGCTTCCCACATGTTTGACATGCCCAAAGCACTGAGTACAAGCACAAGTATTTTTACCGTCAGGGCAAAAACTATGTTCTGCTGAACTATGGAGTGGGTTTTTCTCGCTATTTTGAGTACAACCGATATTTTTGACGGCTTGTCGTCCATAAGAACTATGTCGGCGGCCTCTATCGCCGCATCGGAGCCGAGAGCGCCCATGGCTATGCCCACATCGGCTCTCGTAAGGGACGGTGCATCGTTTATTCCGTCGCCTACGAATACAGTGGAGCCTTCGCCCTCTTTTATTATATCTTCCAGTCGGCTTACCTTATCTCCGGGCAGAAGCTCGGCATATACGGTGTCTATACCTATTTCATCAGCTATCTTCTTGGCGGCGGCCTCTTTATCACCGGAAAGTATGACCGTATTTGTTATGCCGTTGGCCTTGAGAGAAGCGATTGCTTCGGCCGAATCGTCCTTCACCCTGTCGGATATTACTATATAGCCGGCATATTTTTCGTCTACCGAAGTATGTATAATCGTGCCGACGCCGCCGAATTTTTCGTATTCACAGCCGGCCTCTTTCATCATGCGTTCATTTCCGGCACAAACCGTTTTTCCGTCAATTACAGCCTTTACGCCATGGCCGGATATTTCCTCGGCCTTCTCGATACGGCTTGTATCAATATTCCCCTTGCAGGCATTCCTTATGGAGAGTGAAATCGGATGGTTGGAATAGCTTTCCGCCAGTGCCGTTATTTCTATAAGTTGGTCTTCGTCCATGCCTACGGGGTATATTTCTGTTACAAAGAATGAACCCTTTGTCAGCGTTCCGGTTTTGTCGAAAACAACAGTTTTTGCTTTTGCCATGGATTCCAGGAAGTTGGAGCCCTTTATGAGTATTCCGTTTCTGGATGCACAGCCTATTCCGCTGAAATAGGAAAGGGGAACCGATATGACCAATGCGCAGGGGCAGGACACAACAAGGAAGTTGAGCGCCCTCATCACCCAGTCCGTAAGCTCGCCGCCTATCACAAAGGGCGGAACAAAGGCAAGAACAACCGCCGCTATTACGACTATAGGCGTATAGTAGCGTGCAAATTTTGTAATAAAGTTTTCCGTGGGCGCCTTGTTTTCGGCGGAGTTTTCCACCAGCTCCAATATCTTTGACATAGTGGAGTCCGAATATTCCTTTGTTACCTCGGCTTTCAGCAGGCCGTTTATATTTATACAGCCGTTTATGACGCTGTCGCCCACCGCAACATCGAGGGGGAGAGATTCGCCGGTGAGTGCCGTTGTGTTGAGACTGGATGTACCCTCTATTATTCTGGCATCCAAGGGAACCTTTTCGCCGGGCTTTATAACGATTATGTCGCCTACGGAGGCTTCCTCGGGATCTATCTGCTCAATTTTTCCGTCCCTTTCAATATTGACATATTCGGGGCAGATATCCATAAGCTGGGATATAGAGCCCCGGCTTTTTCCTACGGCAATTGATTCAAACAAATCACCTATCTGATAGAAAAGCATTACAAACACAGCTTCGGCAAACTCGCCTATGCACAATGCGCCTATTGTGGCCAAACACATAAGAAAGTTTTCGTCAAAAACCTGTCCGTGGGAAATGTTAATTACGGCCTTTTTAAGAACCGGGAATCCCACAATGAGATAGGGAACCAAGAAAAGATACGGCACAAAAATTTCAGCACTTCCCATGACGCCGCTGTGTTTAAGCACAGTGCATACGACAAACAGTACAGCACTTATCACAATGCGGTACAATGTATGCTTTTGTTTTTTAGTCATAAAGATTCACACCTCAGTAAGTTTTTTATTTTAAAACCACCTGACAGTCGGGCTCAACCTTGGAGATTGCAGCAACGGCTTCATTTACAACGCTGTCAAATTTATCGTCAGCGGCATCGATTGTGAGCTTCTGAGTCATAAAGCTGACTGTGGCCTTATTCACACCGGGTATTTTGTTAATTGCTGTTTCCATTTTTGCGGCGCAGTTAGCGCAGTCAAGGTCGAT
The DNA here is from genome assembly GCA_021202325.1 of Clostridiales bacterium. GTDB lineage: Bacteria > Bacillota > Clostridia > Lachnospirales > Anaerotignaceae > Metalachnospira. The sequence goes on from JAJQDF010000303.1 coordinate 3,351, forward strand.
AAGCTTGTAAGATTTTTTCATTTTAATTTCCTCCTAATTATTATTCACAAATATGCTCCATACCGTTGCCGAGAATTGTTCTTACATGATCATCGGCAAGGGAATAAAATACGGTTTTGCCTTCACGTCTGAATTTGACAAGCTGAGCCTGTTTCAATATCCTCAGCTGATGAGATATGGCAGACATGCTCATGTTCAAAAGCTGTGAAATGTCAAATACGCACATCTCCGATTCGAACAGCACATACAGTATCTTTATCCTTGTGCTGTCGCCGAATATTTTGAAAAGCTCCGCCAAGTCATAGAGAATCTCCTCGTCAGGCATATTCTCATTTACGCTTTCTATGACGTCCTCGTGAACGTGCATAAATTCAGTGGTTTTATTATCTTCATTCATTTTATCATCCTTTCAATTGAACAATTATTCAACTGTTTGAATACATTATATACCCTATCTC
>JAJQDF010000290.1 GCA_021202325.1 Clostridiales bacterium
ATATCTCATAGATCGGGGCTATGCGAATAGGACGGTCATTCAAAGAGTGCATGTGGTCAACGGCTTCCTGCGGTTTTTGGGCAAGAGAGATTGGCAGTATGACAACACATTGGTTATCAATGATGCCGCACTGCCGGAGCTGACACGTAACGAATATTTGCGGCTATTGCAGACTGCGAAGGTGCTGAATAAGGAAAGAACCTACCTTATTATGAAGACATTGTGCAGCGTGGGTTTGAAAATCAACGAACTGCGGCAGGTGACAGTCGAAGCGGCCAAGGCAGGCCGGGTAGTGGTTTCGTTGCACGACCAACCCAAGAGGACAGCGGCAATTCCGACGGTACTGGCGAATGAGCTTTTGGACTACGCTAACAGAAATGACATCACGACAGGCTCGATTTTTGTTACCAGAAGCGGAAAGCCTTTGAATCGTTCGAACGTGTGGCACGATATCCAAGTAGTGTGTGCCGAAGCCCATGTTTCCGAGGAAAAGGCTAATCCAAGCTGTCTTTGGAGACTGCACCAAACGACATATGAGGGCATTGAACACAACATTTCGGTGCTTGTCACGCAGGCCTACGACAGGATGCTGGAAAACGAGGAACTGACAATCGGCTGGGACATGTAAACAGCGACAACCAGTTATGGTAAAAGGAGGAAAAATAAAATGAGAAAGAAGTTTTTGTCACTGCTGATAGCGGCAGTGATGGTGCTGGCAATGGTGCCAGCGACGGCGTGGGCGGATGATCTTAGTGGAAACTGCGGCACAAAGGATAGTGATGGAGAATTTACAGATGCTGTTAAGTGGGCAATTACCGGCAGTGTAGAAGATGGATATACACTCACTATTTCTGGTTCAGGAGCTATGGCGGACATCGGACATACCGGTGATTATGCAACAACAGCTGGCTCATGGACATCATATAACGATTATATTACAAAAATTGTAGTGGAAGATGGCATCACTTACATAGGAAACTATGCATTTGGCAATATGAGCTCGGTAACAGAACTTTCTCTTGGCAAAGATGTTGAATCGTTTGGCAACTGGGCTTTATGTCTTATGAGTTCTCTTACTACGATAAATGTTAGTGAAGACAGCAGTACTTTTATGGTTGGTGATGATGGGGCTTTATATAGCACAGACGGTGCTATTTTGTATTTATATCCGCAGGGAACACTTGAAGAAAATACTTCATATACTGTACCTGATGATGTAACTACTGTTTGGAAGGGCGCATTTAAAGGTGCAAGTAAAATTACTGAATTAGATTTGAATAATGTAACTACAATAGGTGACCAAGCATTTCTGGATACTGGTATTACCACTATTACCGTTCCAAGCACGGTTACTTCAATGGGAACAAGGGTTTTTCGTTGTCCAAATCTTGTAGAAGCTATATATGACGCTTCAACAATTTTAGAAACACAAACGTTTTTGGATTGTACAAATCTGACAACGGTTACAATAGGTGAACATGTAACTGGAGTAGGAAATACTCCATTTGGAGGATGCTCTTCTTTGACGGATGTCTATTTTAATGCTTCAAGTAAAATTGAAAGTGGATATTGGTTTTCGAGCTGTACAGCAACAAATGTAACCATCTATATAGGTGAAACTTGCACTTATGTTCCTTATCAGTTTGCTAGGGATTTTACAGGAGTAGTTAAAGTGATATTTGATGAGGGTTCTGATACAGTTGAAATCGGAAATCAGGCGTTTTATAATTGTACAAACCTTTCTGACTTTGAAGATGAATATGAACGAATTTCAATTATTGGTGAATCAGCATTCCAAAATACTGGTTTAAGTGGAAATTTAACATTAGGTTCTAATGTTACTGAAATTGGTGGAGCTGCATTTATGGGAACTACTATTACATCTGTTGAGATTGTAGGAAGTTCAGACGGCGTAATTGTAAAAGGTATAAACCAAGATAATGGTGCATTCTATAATCTCGATACATTGACAGTTGCAAGACTGGCAAATGTAACTGAAATTCAATGGGGTGCGTTCAGATATGATAGTAATCTAGTTGCGGTGGATTTGACTAACTCACCAAACCTGACAACAGTTAGTAGCTTTTATCCATTTTATGGTATAGCAAATGAAAGTATAATTTATGTTAGTAATAGTGACTGTGCAGAATTGTTTGTTGGTAATACCTATAATAGCAGTATAACGGTGATTGCTGTTTCAAATGGCGGTATATTTGATGATAGCACAACGTTCGAAGCCGGAAAACTTGCCTCACCTACAAAGAGCGGTTATAAATTTGAAGGATGGTATACCAAAGATGGTACTGATGATGATTGGGGAGACAAAGTTGAAGATCCAGAAGTTGGTGAGACTTACTATGCTAAATGGACAGCAGGTAGCTATACAATCGTGTGTAATGATTCAAGTAGTGATGCTGAATTTACATCAGTTAGTACAGATACAACCAATGGTGATCCTACATCTTATACATTAAAATTTGAAAAATATACCTACGGTGAAGATAATGAGGTATATGCTGAATTATCACTGGAAGATACAGACGAAGATAAAATCACAAACGCTGAATTTGTAAGTGGCGATAAAGATGCATTCGAACTGGATTTTGATGGTAACTATGTATCGAATGTTACTGTATCCATTGCAGAAGATTTAGATGCCGGAGACTATGAAGCTACACTTAGAATTACAACTGTTGACGGTGCGACACATGATATAGTTGTAACGGTTACAGTAGAGCAGGCAACACCTACATTAAAATTGTCTGAATCTGAGGGATCATATAGCTTAGATGAAGAAACATTTACATTTACTTATACGTATGATGGCGATGGAAAGGTTACAGTAAGTAGTAGTGACGAAAGTATTGCAACAGTAAGTGTAGATGAAGATGAAAAAGAGATAACAGTAACGTTGGTAGCTGAAGGTACCGCAACAATTACGGTTAACGCAGCAAAGGGAACCAATTACGAGGCTACAAGTGCGACTTACAAATTGACTGTAACTGAAGCTGAAGAAGACGATGAGGAGGATAATAATACCACAACCAAAACTTCTTCATCAAGTCACTCATCTTACAGCCTGTCACAGACAACCGGTTCAGGTTCCAGCAGCTCAAGCTCTTCAACTGACGAAGAGGACAGCTCAAGCACAAGCGGCACAGTATCAAGTGTATTCACTGACCTGAGCACAGACCATCCTTACTATGATGCAATAATGACAGCATACGAGAATGGCTGGATGGTAGGCACAAGTGGTACGACATTTGAGGCTGATGCACCTTTGACAAGGGCTATGGCTGCGAAGATTTTACACAATCTTGCAGGTAACCCTGATCCTGAGGATGTAGCACCGTTCCTTGATGTATTGAGCGGAGAATGGTATTCGGACGCTATTGCATGGGCATACGAGCAGGGCTTGATCATAGGTTATGACTATATCAATTTTGGACCTGACGATTATGTTACAACGGAGCAGTTCAGCATTATGTTGGCTAAGTACTACGAACAGGTAGTGTCGGACTATGTTGGCGGCGCACCCAATGCGACAAGGGGTTGGATTGCTTACATGATAACAAATTAAGATGAAATCCCCGAGGATTTCATCTTGGAATGGAAGCAAACGAAAAAGTTCCAGTAGAAACTTTTCCGTTTGCGGTGGCTAATAATTAGGCATCGATGCCGTCGGAAGTGAATTCCGGCGGCATTTTTTGGCGTTGAGGACGAAGTTTGAGGTGTAGGTGAAATTTAAGGAGTAGGCGGTTCAAGGTAACTAAAACAAATAATTAAAATTTGCTAAAAATA
>JAJQDF010000147.1 GCA_021202325.1 Clostridiales bacterium
CAATAATGTATAATACCTAATTGTCGGAGTAATAATTACTCCATGAGTTTAAAATAAAAACGCTAGGATGCGGACAGTAGATATGCCTTTAAGGTACAGCGAGTCAGGGACGGTGTAAGCCTGATGCTTTCGGTATATTGAAAATCACCGTTGAGCGGCCCGATGAAATATTAGTAGTTTGGGACGGTTCCCCACGTTAAAGGGGCGTGTATAATTATTGTTATACGGTTCGAGGTGGACGTTTTAAATAACGTCAAGTCAGGTGGTACCGCGGAGAGTAAGGCTCATTCGTCCTGTGTGGGATGATGAGCCTTTTTTAATATGAAAGCGAAACCGATTGCGTGGCGCTGAACATCCGGTGGATGTTCGCTTAGCGCCGACCGGAGCGGAAGCGGAGATGCTAAGTATGGAGCAATCGGGCTTTCATATATCGTAGTGCCTGCATAGCAGGCATGTAAGTCTATTACGGACTAGACAGTTAAGCAGCATAATTTTGAGTATGGAGGTATCAGAATGTTGTACGAAAAGGTGTCCACAGACCTGAATTTCGTGGACAGAGAACAGAAAGTTCTTGAGTTCTGGAAAGAGAACGAGATTTTTAGAAAAAGCGTAAAATTAAGAGAGGGTGCGCCCCGTTTCACATGGATTGAGGGACCGCCGACAGCTAACGGCAAGCCTCATATCGGTCATGTTGAGACAAGATCAATAAAGGACCTTATACTTCGTTATCGTGTTATGAAGGGCTACGATGTTCTTCGTAAGGGCGGCTGGGATACCCACGGTCTTCCCGTTGAGCTTGAGGTAGAGAAGGAACTTGGAATAAGCGGCAAGCCCCAGATTGAGGAATACGGCGTTGAGCCCTTCATTAAAAAATGTAAGGAAAGTGTATGGAAATACAGCACAGAATGGGAGCAGATGAGCGACCGTGTAGCTTTCTGGGCTGACATGGACGATCCCTATGTAACATATCACGACACATATATCGAGTCCGAGTGGTGGGCTCTCAAAAAGATTTGGGAAAAGGGACTTCTCTATAAGGGACATAAGGTAGTACCCTATTGCCCCCGCTGCGGAACAGCCCTTTCCAGCCATGAGGTTGCCCAGGGATATAAGGACGTTAAGGAGCTTTCGGTATACGCTAAGTTCCCCGTTGTCGGCAAAGAAAACGAATATATACTTGCATGGACAACAACACCTTGGACACTTCCTTCCAACGTTGCCCTTGTTGTAAATGCCCATGAGGACTACTGCAAGGTCAGCTACAAGGGAGAAATCCTTATTTTCGCCAAGGCTCTTGTTGAGTCCCTTCTCAAGGAGGACTATGAGATTATAGAAACCTTCAAGGGCGAAGACCTGAAGGGAACAAGATATGTAGGATTATTTGATTTCCTTGATGATGATCCTACAGGTTTCTATGTTGTTACAGACGACTATGTAACGCTTACAGACGGTACCGGCGTTGTTCATACCGCACCGGCCTTTGGTGAGGACGACTACAGGGTTGGCCGCATATACGGACTTCCTTTCCGCCAGTATGTTGATACACAGGGCAATTTCACAGAAGAGGTTAAGCCTTGGGCAGGAAAATTCGTTAAGGACTGCGACAAGCTTATTATTGAATATTTGAAGGAAAAGGGATATCTCTTTGCGGCTGTTCCCTTTGAGCACAGCTATCCTTTCTGCTGGAGATGCGACACACCGCTTCTCTACTATGCAAGAAGTACATGGTTTATAGAAATGACAAAGGTTAGGGACAAGCTTGTGGCCAACAACGAGACCATCGAGTGGTACCCTGAAAATGTTAAGCATGGAAGATTTGGAAACTTCATCGAGAACGTTATCGACTGGGGCTTAAGCCGTGAGCGTTACTGGGGAACACCCTTGCCCGTATGGGAGTGCGAATGCGGATATTTCCACACTATCGGCAGTGTTGAGGAGCTCAGAAGCATGTCTGACGACTGCCCAGAAGAGCTGGAGCTTCATAAGCCTTATATCGATGCGGTTCATATCAAATGCCCTAAGTGCGGCAAGCAGATGACTCGTGTTCCCGAGGTTATTGACTGCTGGTTCGACTCAGGTTCAGCGCCCTTTGCACAGTGGCACTATCCATTTGAGAATCAGGATATATTCGAGAAGAGGTTCCCGGCCGACTTCATCACAGAGGCTGTTGACCAGACAAGAGGCTGGTTCTACTCAATGCTTGCGGTATCCACCCTTGTATTTGACACAACATCATATACCCACTGTATGTCTATGGGACACGTATTGGACAAATACGGCATTAAGATGAGCAAGCACAAAGGCAATGTAGTAGACCCTTGGGATGTAATGAACAAACAGGGTGCCGATGCTATCCGCTGGTACTTCTATGTTAACTCTGCGCCTTGGCTGCCCTGCCGTTTCGACGATGAAGCCGTTGACGAATCACAGAGAAAATTCATGGGAACATTCTGGAACACATATGCCTTCTATGTTCTCTATGCAAATATAGACAGCTTCAACCCCATGGACTACAAGCTGGAGTATGACAAGCTTCCGCCCATGGACAAATGGATACTTTCGAAGCTTCAGACGCTTGTTAAATATGTTGATGAGTGCCTTGATTCATACAAGATTACAGAGCCTGTAAGAGCTCTCCAAAGCTTTGTTGACGACATGAGCAACTGGTATGTAAGGAGAAGCCGTGAGCGTTTCTGGGCAAGCGGAATGCCTCAGGACAAGATAAACGCCTATATGACGCTTTACACTGTGCTTTCCACACTTGCTAAAGTTGCGGCTCCGTTCACACCGTATATTGCCGAGGAAATCTACAGGAACATCGTTGTCAAAGTTGATTATTCAGCTCCGGAAAGCGTACATCTCTGCGACTTCCCCGTTGCCAACGAGGAATGGATTGACAAAGACCTTGAGGAAAACATGGATCTTGTTCTTCAGATTGTTGTACTTGGACGTGCGGCAAGAAACGAGGCCAACATTAAGAACAGACAGCCCATAGGAACAATGTATGTAAGAGCAGAGAATGCTCTGCCCGAAATGTACAGCGAGATTGTCCTTGATGAGCTGAATGTTAAGAAGATAGAATTTACAGATGATGTTGAAGGCTTTGTAACATACAAGTTCAAGCCACAGCTCCGCACATTGGGACCTAAATACGGCAAGCTTGTGCCGAAGATTGGTGCGGCTCTCGCCGAGGTTGACGGCACAGCCTTCATGAACGAGCTTAAGGCCGGCGGAAAGGTTACCCTTGTTATTGACGGCACAGATGTTGTTCTTGAGGAAAGCGATCTCCTTATAGACACAGCCCAGAAGGAAGGCCATGTATCCGTTGAGGACAACGGTGTAACCGTTGTTATGGACACCAACCTGACAGATGAGCTCATTGAGGAAGGCTTTGTAAGAGAGATAGTCAGCAAGGTACAGACCATGCGTAAGGAAGCCGGATTTGAGATTCTTGACAGAATCACTGTTTACCATAAGGACAGCGGCAAGATTGCCGGTGTAATCGAGCGCAACAAGGACAGCATTATGGGCGATGTACTTGCGGTTGACATTATCGAGGGAGACGGCGAAGGCTACACCAAGGAATGGAATATCAACGGCGAGAAAGTACAAATTGCAGTAAATAGGATGTAAGACCTTGAGGGTTTCACCCTCAAACACCTGACTTCTTTCTTGATAAAACCTTTCAGGCGGTTCATTCTTACGAAAGAACCGGAAAGAAACAAAGAAACTTTTTACCGGAAAACTACGTTTTCCTTAACCTTTATAATTTAAATTTGAGATAACATTGAAT
>JAJQDF010000307.1 GCA_021202325.1 Clostridiales bacterium
TACATTGTTGGGGGTATTCTGCTTATTTGATTCCTACAATAAACTTACACTATCGATGAAAGGGCTGTAATTGCAATAAAGGACAGCGGATTTGCTAAGAAGATAATTGAAATGATCGGTTGATAATCCCATCGATCCTTATGGAGGTGGAGTATTTGGCTAAGAAACGTGTATATGAAATGGCTAAGCAGTTAAACATAAGCAACAAAGAGCTGATTGACAGACTTAAGGAGATTGGCGTGGAGGTCAATAACCATATGTCAACGGTGGATGAGGAGAACGCCTCGAAGGTTCAGGAGCTTTTAAACAAAAAGAATGCTCCGAAAAAGGAAGAGAAAAAGGAAGAAGTAAAAAAAGAGGAACCAAAGAAGCAGGAAGTCAAGAAACAGGAAGTCAAGAAACAGGAAGTCAAGAAACAGGAAGTCAAGAAGCAGGAAGTAAAAAAAGAAGAACCCAAAAAACAGGAAGTAAAGAGGGAAGAGCCTAAGAAGCAGGAGCCTAAAAAAGAGGAAACAAAGAAAGTTGAAAAGAAGTTTTCTGATAGAAAGCCTGCCGAAAACAAGACTTTTGATAAAAATAATGCCAGACAGCCTCAGGAACAGAGAAAACCCTATGACAAATCAAGCGAAAGAAGACCTGAGAGAAGCGACAGACCTGAGAGAAACGACAGAACAGACAGAAAAGCCCCTGACCAGAGAAGAAACGACAGACCTAACCAGGAGCAGAGAAGAACAAACGATCAAAGAAGAGGCGGAGAGGTCAGAAAAGACTCAAATCAGCAGAGAAATAACGACGCCAAATTCAATAATATCAATACTAAGGAACAGCGCAGGGAACGTCAGATGTCAAGTGAACAGAGAAACGAGCAGCGAAGCGAAAGACAGGAGAGAAATGACAGAAACTACAAAAGCTTCGGTGACCAGGACGGTTTCGATAAAAAGAAAAACAAGAAGAACTTTAACAGCAATAACCAGAATAATCAGAACAATAATTTCAACAATAAAAATAAGAACAGCAAAAATAACAAGAACAATAAGAACGCTCAGAAGCCTGCACCGGCACCCGCTCCCGTTAAGGAAGAGCCGGACGAAATAAGGTTCATGGAAATTCCCGAGAGCCTGACAGTTAAGGAGCTTGCCGAAAAGATAGGCAAATCGGGCGCAGAAATAGTAAAATGCCTTATGAAAAAGGGTATTATGGCGGCTATCAACCAGACCGTTGATTTTGATACAGCGGTAGCTGTCGGCGAGGAATATAACGTAATTTTCGAGCTTGAACAGGAAAAGGATATATTCGAGGAAGCCTTCAAGCAGGAGGAAGAGGACGAATCAAAGCTTGAGTCCAGACCTCCCGTTGTAGTAGTAATGGGACACGTTGACCATGGTAAGACATCACTTCTTGATGCAATAAGACACAGCAGAGTTACAAGTCAGGAAGCCGGCGGAATCACACAGCATATCGGTGCCTACACGGTTGAAATAAACGGAAGCCCCATAACTTTCCTGGATACTCCCGGACATGAAGCGTTTACTGCCATGCGTATGAGAGGTGCGCAGATAACGGATATAGCTGTCCTTGTTGTAGCTGCAGACGACGGCGTTATGCCTCAGACTATAGAGGCCATTAACCATGCTAAGGCTGCCGGAGTAGAAGTAATAGTAGCAATAAACAAAATGGATAAACCTTCGGCTAACCCCGAAAGAGTTAAGCAGGAGCTTGTAGAGTACGGCCTTGTAGCTGAGGATTGGGGCGGAGAAACAATATGCGTTCCCGTTTCGGCGGCCACAAAGGAAGGTCTTGACACTCTGCTTGAAATGATAATACTTACAGCTGAAATGAAGGAGCTTAAGGCCAATCCCAATAAGCCGGCAAGGGGTGCTATTGTAGAGGCTCAGCTTGATAAGGGCCGCGGACCTGTTGCCACTGTGCTTGTACAGGAGGGAACACTTAATGTAGGCGATCCCATTGTAGCAGGAGCAGTATTTGGCAAGATCAGATCCATGATGGACGACAAGTGCAGACGAGTTAAAAAAGCAGGCCCTTCAAAGCCTGTTGAGATACTTGGACTTTCGGAAGTTCCCGCAGCTGGAGATACATTCTATGTTGCTGCCAACGAAAAACAGGCTCGTCAGCTTGCGGAATCCGTTGTTGCCAAGTCAAGAAAGGATATGCTTAAGGAAACACCTCAGAAGGTATCCCTTGACGACCTGTTCAATCAGATACAGTCCGGCAACATGAAGGAGCTCAACATTGTGGTTAAGGCCGATGTTCAGGGCTCGGTAGAGGCAGTTAAGCAAAGTCTTGAGAAGCTTTCAAATGACGAGGTTAGAATAAAAATAATCCACGGCGGTGTTGGAGCAATTACAGAATCCGACGTTATGCTTGCTACAGCTTCAAATGCCATCATTATCGGTTTCAATGTTCGCCCTGAGCCTTCAGCAAAGGCATTTGCCGATGAAGAAAAGGTAGACATCAGACTTTACAGAGTTATATATAACGCCATTGAGGATATTCAGGCTGCCATGAAGGGTATGCTTGATCCAGTATATGAAGAGAAGGTAATCGGCCATGCCGAAGTACGTCAGCTCTTCAAGGCTTCGGGTGTAGGCACAATTGCCGGAAGCTATATCACAGATGGTAAGATAACAAGAAATTCAAAGGTTCGTATACTTCGTGACAACATAGTTGTATTTGAGGGCGAGCTTGATTCACTTAAGAGATTCAAGGACGATGTCAAAGAAGTAAACACAGGATATGAGTGCGCATTTGTACTCAAGAAATTTAATGACCTTAAGGAAGGCGACATTGCCGAAGCTTTCATTATGGTTGAAGTACCAAGATAATCGACAGGTGATTTTATGAAAAAAAATAACAGAATGACCAGAGTCAATGACGAAATAACTAAGGAATTGGCAAATATCATAAGGGCGGAGCTTAAAGATCCCAGAATAGGTGTCATGACCTCGGTACTCAGAGTTGAGACTACCCAGGATTTGAAATACTGCAAAATATTCATAAGTGTTCTCGGAAACGATGAGGAAAAGGCAAACGTAATGAAGGGACTTAAGAGCGCCAGCGGATATATCCGCCACCTTCTTGCGGAAAGAATAAATCTGCGTATTACGCCGGAGCTTATATTTAAGCTGGATGACTCTGTTGAATATGGTATAAAAATGTCTAAGCTCATAGAGCAAATAAGCAATGAGCCTCCGGTGGGAGAGGGCACGCTATATGAATAACAGCTTTGATGAAATTATAGAGGAAATTGAAAACAGCCAAAACATTGCCGTCGCAGGACATATAAGTCCCGACGGCGATGCCGTGGCATCATGCTGTGCATTGGCAATGGCTTTAGAGAAAAAGGGAAAGACTGTGGATGTGCTTTTAGAGCCGGTACCCGAAAAGTTCAAGTCTATTCCCTATTCGGATAAAGTAATTAACACTGTTCCCGATAATGATTTCGACCTTTTCATATCCCTTGACTGCGGAGATGAAAGCAGGCTTGGTGAAAGGGCGGAGCTTATAAAAAGGACATTTACAATAAATATAGACCACCATGTGAGCAACACATATTTCGGCAGACTGAATTTTGTGGACGGTGATGCTTCGTCAACAAGCGAGCTTATATACAGGCTCTTGGACGGATGGTGCAATATAGACAGGGACATTGCCTATGCTCTTTATACGGGAATAATATTTGATACAGGATGTTTCAAGCATTCCTCTACAAGTCCATTTACTATGCAGATTGCCGGAGAGCTTATGACATACAATATTCCATTTACCGAAATACAGGAAAGGTTTTTTTACTCACATACGGCCGTGGAGGCTAAGCTTTTGGGAACGGCCATAGACAATATGGTTATTCTCTGCGGCGGAAGGCTTGCGGTATCGAAGCTTTCGATTGATGAGATGGCTAAGCACGGCGGTTCATCCAAGGATGCCGATGCGATAGTATCCTATATTAAGAACACAGACGGCGTAGATGCGGCGGTATTTTTCTATGAAAAGGGCCCCGGAGAGATAAAGGCTAGTATGCGCTCCAACGAAGCCGTAAACGTATCTCAAATTGCGATTAAATTCGGCGGCGGCGGACATGTAATGGCCAGCGGCTGTACACTTCATGGTAAGTTTGAGGATGTTATGCCGCCGGTGGTTGACGAGCTTATAAAGGCTCTGGAGGGATAAGGTTGGACGGAGTAATCAATATTTATAAAGAAAAGGGCTACACCTCCCACGACGTGGTGGCTATTGTCAGGAAAACTCTTAATATAAAGAAGGTTGGCCATACCGGAACCCTTGATCCAGATGCGGAGGGAGTTCTTCCGGTATGCATAGGACAGGCCACAAAGCTTGCCGACTATATAATGGCCGAAAGAAAGAGATATAGGGCGGAGATAACATTCGGAGCGGAAACTACAACCCAGGATGCTTCGGGAGAAGTGACTGCACGATTTGAATTCAGCTATGACAAGGATAAAATTGTTGAAACTGTAAATAAATTTATAGGAAAGCAGAAGCAGCTTCCGCCCATGTATTCTGCCATAAAGGTCAATGGCAAAAAGCTCTATGAGCTTGCTAGAGAAGGAAAAGAAATAGAGAGAAAAACGAGAGAAATAGAAATATTTGATATAAAAATAGCCGAATTTTTGCCGCCGGACAGGGCAATAATAGATGTTGACTGCTCCAAGGGTACATATATAAGGACTCTTTGCAGCGACATTGGCAAAAGCCTTGGCTGGGGAGCATATATGTCGGCGCTCTCAAGAACGGCCAGTGGCAGCTTTCTTATTGAAAATGCCGTTAAACTGGACGAGCTTAAAAAAATGGCCGAAGAGGGCAGAGCTGAAAATCTTATCATTTCTCCGGATAATGTTTTGAGCGGCTATAAGAGAGTAAATGTCAGCGAAAAGGCCAATAAATATCTATATAACGGCGGAAAAATATATAACCGGTATTTTTCTTGTGCGGACAGTCCCGCTGATGGGGAAACTGTGACCGGATATGACTGTGACGGCAAACTTGTGGGAATATATTCCTATAGATATGATAAAGAGAAGGACAGCTTTTTTATAAAGCCGGTTCGGCTCGTTCTGTAAGGAGACTTTGTAATGGAGCACATAACTACTAGCGCTATTGAACAGAGCTGCCCTACGGCAGTTACTCTTGGAAACTTTGACGGCGTGCATATGGGGCATCGCCGACTGATAAAGACGGCAAAGGAATATGCTGAAAAGGAAAACATAAAATCTGTTGTATTTACATTTTCTCCGCATCCCATGTTTTTGTTTGGAAATAGAGAGAACAACGCTCTTATCATGTCGCCCGAGGAGAAAATGCTTGCAATTGAGGAAATGGGCGTAGATACATATATAGAGTACCCATTTGACAGGGAGTTTGCATCCATGCCGCCTGAAGATTTTGCCGTGAATATTCTCTTTAAAAAGATGAAATGCAGGGCGCTTATTGTCGGCTATGACTATAGATTCGGAAAACAGAATTCCGGCGACTATAAGCTTCTTGAGAAGCTGGGAAAGGAATACGGAGTCGAGACAATATTTGTGCCTAATGTCGTATACGAAGGCGAGAGAGTCAGCAGCACAAAGATAAGGGAATGCCTTGTGAACAGAGATGTGGAGGGCGCAAACCGAAGACTCACCGAGCCCTATTATATATTCGGACAGGTTTCCGAGGGCAAGAAGCTGGGCAGAAAGCTTGGTTTTCCCACGGTGAATATAATAGCCCACGAGGACAAGCTCTTTCCGCCAAACGGCGTGTATGCGACCGTCACCGTATATGAGGGCAAAGCCTATTACGGCATAACAAATGTCGGATATAACCCGACCGTAAACGGAAAGTATAAAACTGTGGAGACAAATCTTTTTGATTTCCATAAGGATATATACGGAGAAAAAATACTTACGTTTTTCTTCAAATGGCTGAGAGATGAGCGCAAATTCCCAAGCGTTGAGGCTCTCAGAGATGAAATAGCAAGAAATACAGTAACAACGAAGGAATATTTTAGTTCCGAAGAGTACAAATATTGGAAAGAAAATTTCGAAAGCAAGTACAAAACTGTTGAAAAGTAAAAAAATATATGTTATACTTCAATGGTTGATAAACCCGAGTTCAGCAGACGGAGTCTCCAACCGCGGCTTAGCTTAGGGCGATATAAATATATTCTAGGAGGATTTTTAAAATGAAAGCAACTATCAACAAACAGGAAATTATCGAAAAGTACGGAAGAACACCTAACGACACAGGTTCACCTGAGGTTCAGATTGCTCTTCTTACAGCAAGAATCGACCTTCTTACAGAGCATCTTAAGGTTCATAAGAAGGACCATCATTCAAGAAGAGGTCTTTTAAAGATGGTTGGTCAGAGAAGAGGTATGCTCGCTTACCTTAAGGAAAAGGACATCGAGAGATACCGTGCAATTATCAACGAATTAGGATTAAGAAAGTAATCCGAAAGCTTTTTAAAAGACAGGGTTTGACTTGCGAATTGGTCGCATATTCAAAATGAAAAAATCCGGCCATGCAATCCTGTGTGACCGGATTTTTAATTGCTTTATTCCCAAGACTTATAAGGAAGACTGATGTACTCACATAAATAATGACACCATAGAAGGGCTAACGGCTGCGTTGGTTGTTCTATGGTGTTATGACAACACAGGTATGTTTATGTGAGCTGCATGGTATCTTCTTTTAAGAATAAATATATAAAAAGGAGACTTAAAATGTACAGAACGTACCAGACAGAGCTGGCAGGACGCCCGCTCAAGGTTGAAATTGGCAGAGTTGCCGAGCAGGCAAACGGCGCTGCCCTTGTTTATTACGGCGACACAGTTGTGCTCGTTACAGCTACGGCTTCCGATAAGCCCAGAGACGGAATCGACTTTTTCCCTCTCTCAATTGACTATGAGGAAAGACTTTATTCAGTAGGAAAAATCCCCGGAGGATTCATCAAAAGAGAAGGAAGACCTAGTGAGAAGGCTATTCTTACATCAAGATGCATAGACAGACCTCTTCGTCCTCTTTTCCCCAAGGATTACAGAAACGACGTTGCCATTGTTGCTACAGTTATGTCGGTTGACCAGGACTGCTCACCTGAGATTGCGGCTATGATTGGTTCTTCAATCGCCCTTATCATTTCTGACATTCCCTTCGTAGATACAATGTCGTCATGCTCAATCGGCTATTGTGACGGAGAGCTTGTTGTAAATCCCAATGCAGAACAGAGAGAGACAAGCAGACTTAACCTTACCGTTTCATCAACAAAGGAAAAGGTAATGATGATTGAGGCAGGAGCCGATGAAATTCCCGATGACCTTATGCTTGAGGCAATTAAGCTTGCCCATAAGGTAAACGGCGAAGTAATTGACTTCATCAATGACATTCATAAGGTTGAGAATAAGCCCCTCCAGGAGTATACAGAGCATGTTGTTCCCGAAGATGTGTACAAGCTTGTTTCGGAATACATCACTGACGAGGCTATGGAAACAGCTGTTTATAAAGAACTTAAGCAGGACAGAGACCTTGCTATAAGAGAACTCACAGATAAGGTAAACGAGGAGCTTACAGATGCTGTTGCTGCTCTTGTTGACGAGGATACAGATATCCCCACTCTTATAGACGAGACAATATATAAATTTGAGAAAATGACAGTAAGAAGAATGATTCTTAGAGAGCATAAGCGTCCCGACGGACGAGGCCTTGAGGAGATCAGACCTCTTTCAGCCGAGGTTGACATTCTTCCTAGAACTCATGGTTCGGCACTGTTTAAGAGAGGACAGACACAGGCTCTCACAGTTACTACTCTCGGTGCAATGAGCGAGATTCAGAGACTTGATGGACTTGACACATCGGAAATTTCAAAGAGATATATTCATCACTACAATATGCCCGGATACTCCACAGGCGAGGCCAAGACTTCTAGAGGCCCCGGCAGACGTGAAATCGGCCATGGTGCCCTTGCGGAGAAGGCTCTTCTGCCTGTTATCCCCAGTGAGGAAGAATTCCCCTATGCAATCAGACTTGTTTCTGATATCCTTAGTTCCAACGGCTCAACATCACAGGCAAGCATCTGCGGCAGTACACTTTCACTTATGGCTGCCGGCGTACCTATCAAACGTCCCGTTGCCGGTATTTCCGTAGGTCTTGTAACAGGCGACAACGATGATGATTTCGTTATGCTTACAGACATCCAGGGACTTGAGGACTTCTTCGGCGACATGGACTTCAAAGTTGCCGGAACAAAGGAAGGCATCACAGCTATCCAGATGGATATGAAGATACACGGCCTTACATTTAAGATTATCGAAGAGGCTCTTGCCCAGACACACAGAGCAAGAAACTATATTCTTGACGAAGTAATGCTTAAGTGCATACCTGAGCCCAGAAAAGAGCTTTCACCCTATGCTCCGAAGATGGCAACAATGACTATTGATGTTGAGAAAATAGGCGAGGTTATCGGCCCCAGAGGAAAGGTAATAAAGAGCATTATTGAGGAGAGCCAGTGCGAAATAGATACAGAGGACGATGGAAGAATATTTATCAAGGGCACTGATTCTGCAAATATCCAGAAGGCTATGGATATGATAGGCCTTATTGTAAACGATCCTATCCCCGGCAAAACATATGACGGAACAATCGTAAGAACAATAGCTATTGGCGCCTTTGTTGAGATTGCTCCCGGCAAGGAAGGACTTATCCACATTTCCAAGCTTGCTGCTAAGAGAACAGCCAAGGTTGAGGATGTTGTAAATGTCGGCGATAAGGTAAGAGTAAAGCTCCTTGAGATT
Source organism: Clostridiales bacterium (assembly GCA_021202325.1). GTDB lineage: Bacteria > Bacillota > Clostridia > Lachnospirales > Anaerotignaceae > Metalachnospira. The sequence goes on from JAJQDF010000307.1 coordinate 8,804, forward strand.
GATAAGCAGGGAAGACTTAACTTCTCACTTAAGGATGCCGAGTAATGATAAGTGGTTAACTGTCAGAGGTGCTAAAGCACATATCTGCTTAAACATTTTGACCGCAAATTATGGAAATAAAAAATCAGGTTGGAGTTTTCCGGCCTGATTTTTTTGATGACTTAATTTTTAGTATTTTCAATCTCTATGCGAATTTTCATATGCCCGGCGGATTTCCTCCGGCATATCGGCAGGGTTCATGTTTTTGATCCTGTCTTCGTTGCCGTCCTTCATGGCTTCTTCATAGTACCAGCACTTGAATTTCAACATGTCCAGAACCTGATTCATGTGCTCGATTTCAGCTTCGGCCTGCTTTCTTTGCTTTACAAAAAGAGCCAGGCGCTGAGGATAGGTTTCGCTTCCCTGAACGCACCAGTCCATGAACTGCTTTATATCCTTTATCTCCAGACCGGATTTTTTTAAACACTCAATTACCCTCAAGGCATCAACTTCCTTATCGCTGAATTTCCGAATACCTGAGCTTCTTTGTATTTCCGGAAAAAGCCCTTCTTTGTCGTAATATCTGAGAGTAGATATGGGAATATTAAACATTTCTGATGCCTGACCAATAGTATACATAGCATTACCCCGCAAACAAAATTTTTTAAAAAATCATTGACCTAAAGTTAAGTTTAGGTATTACAATAATTTTATCAGAAATTAATGAAATTGTCAACTGAATTTAGGAGGTTTTGAAATGCCGAAAAATATACTTGTGATAAGTACAAGCTTGAGAAATCACAGCAATTCCGAAGCACTTGCCGATTCTTTTATTGAGGGTGCCAAGGAAGCCGGAAATACTTGCGAAAAGATTACATTAAAGGGAAAGAAGCTGGCATTCTGTCAGGGATGTCTTGCCTGTCAGGAAACACAGCAGTGTGTTATAGCTGACGATGCATTGGATATAGTTGAAAAAATGGGCAAAGCTGATGTTTTGGTATTTGCCACGCCAATATACTATTATGAGATGAGCGGACAGATGAAAACACTGCTGGACAGAGCCAATCCTATGTTTCCGTCGGATTATGCATTCAGAGAAGTATATCTTCTGACATCTGCGGCTGAGTCTGCAGAATACGTGCCTGAACAGGCTGTGAACGGTTTACAGTGCTGGATTGACTGCTTTGAGAAGGCAAAACTTGCCGGAACTGTGTTTGCCGGCGGTGTAAACGATGAAGGAGAAATAGAAGGACACCCTTCTTTAAAAACAGCCTACGATATGGGTAAATCAATTAGATAAAGGAGAGCTGAATTATGGAAGAAAAATTGAATTTAACAATGGAATGGGACAAGGTATTCCCAAAGAGCGAAAAGGTAGACCACAAAAAAATTACATTTCATAACCGCTATGGAATTACCCTTGCGGCCGACTTATATATGCCGAAAAATGCTGAGGGAAAGCTTCCGGCAATAGCTGTATGCGGCCCCTTCGGAGCGGTAAAGGAGCAGTCATCTGGACTCTATGCACAGGAAATGGCCGAAAGAGGCTTCCTTACGATTGCCTTTGATCCTTCATATACGGGCGAGAGTGGCGGAACGCCAAGATATGTTGCTTCGCCGGATATAAACACCGAGGATTTTCAGGCGGCTGTGGATTATCTTTCTGTAAATGAAAATGCAGATCCTGAAAAGATTGGAATAATCGGCATATGCGGATGGGGCGGAATGGCGCTCAATGCAGCGGCAATCGATACAAGAATAAAGGCCGCAGTAGCCTCAACGATGTATGACATGACTCGTGTAAATGCAAAGGGATATTTTGATTCAGAGGACAGCGAGGAAGCACGATATGAAAAGCGCAGGGCTTTAAATGAGCAGAGAACTGCCGATTACAGAAACGGAACCTATGCCAGAGCCGGCGGTGTGGTAGATCCACTGCCGGAGGATGCGCCGTATTTTGTTAAGGATTATTATGACTACTATAAAACCGACAGAGGCTACCATGTGAGATCGCTTAACTCAAATGACGGCTGGAACACAACATCTACATTGTCATTCCTGAATATGCCCATATTGCAGTATAGCAATGAAATTCGTTCTGCTGTGCTTATTGTCCATGGCGACAAGGCACATTCCTGCTATTTCGGCAAGGATGCATTCAAGAATTTGACGGGCGATAACAAAGAACTGATGATTATTCCCGGCGCTTCACATACCGATCTCTATGACCAAAAGGATATTATACCCTTTGACAAAATGACCGAATTTTTCAAAAAGTATATGGAGTGTTAAGCTATGAACTTTATTGCAAAACAAATTCCTATGTTAATAGGCGCTATGGCAATGGCTGTTACAGGCTGTTCTGCCGGAAATGCCGAAGATAATCAAGCAGAGATAGGGGATGAGGCCGCCATGTATTCAGATTTAATTTCGGAAGAAAATGAATCCGAAAGCGAAATTTTATTGACCATAAACGGCACTGAGCTTGTCGTTTCATGGGAGGATAACGAGTCAGTTGAGGAAATACTTAAGCTTATTGAAGAAGGAAATATAACAATTATCACAAGCCAATACGGAGGCTTTGAGCAGGTGGGAAGCCTGCCTGAGAGTATTACCCGAAATGATGTACAGATGACGACTACTGCCGGCGACATTGTTTTATATTCCGGAAACTCCATTGTTGTTTTTTATGGCTCAAACTCATGGTCATATACAAAGCTGGGACACATTGAGAATTTATCCTCAGCTGAGCTGAAAGAACTGCTGGGAGAAGATAGGGCAGAGGTTACGCTTTCTCTTTCAAAGACAGACTAAAAAATTATATACGTAAAATAATAAGGGCTCTGATTTTGGAGCTCTTTTCTAATCATTAATGAAAAATTAATTGACAATATCTAAAAAAGATAATATACTTCTGTCTTATTAATTCATTCGGAAACGATGTAGTAGACGGTTTTAAAGGAATTTTTACTTTGTCTTTATGGTATTTATTGTTTCCGATGGCTATACTTATAGTGAGGTTTTGTAGTTAGTAAGGAGGTAATGTTCATGGAATATATGAAAAATATAGATTTTAATAAAAAGACAGGCTTTATATGCGATATGGACGGTGTTATATATCACGGCAACCAGATTTTGCCCGGTGTAGCAGAGTTCATACAGTGGCTACAGGATGAAAAGAAGGAATATCTGTTTTTGACAAACAACAGTGGTTATACGCCCAAGGAATTAAACCAAAAGCTGGCTAGAATGGGGTTGGATGTTCCGGAGGAACACTTTTACACATCAGCCCTTGCAACGGCGGCGTTCCTGAAGGAGCAGGCGCCGGGATGCTCGGTATTTGCTATAGGTGAGGCCGGCCTGTTAAATGCCCTTTATGATGCCGGAATAACGATGAATGATATAAACCCCGATTATGTAGTAGTGGGCGAGAGCCGTGCATATTCACTGGATACACTTACAAAGGCGACAAATCTTGTTCTTGGCGGAGCAAAACTCATAGGCGCAAATTCTGATGTTTCCGGCCCCATAGAAAACGGAATAGCGCCGGCTTGCAGGGCGTTGGTTGCGCCCATAGAAATGGCTACCGAAACCCACGCATACTTTTGTGGAAAACCTAATCCTCTCATGATGCGTACCGGCCTTAGAATGTTAAATTGCCATTCAGGCGATGCCGTAATGGTTGGAGACCGCATGGATACCGATGTTATATCAGGCCTTGAAAGCGGTATGTCAACGGTTCTTGTGCTTTCCGGAGTGTCTACAATGGATACTCTCAAAGCTTATGCTTATCGTCCCAGCATTGTATTAAACGGTGTCGGCGATATTGTAAGCATGGCCCGCTCAGCTAAATAAAAGTCTAAATAAAAATCTGCCCCAAACGTTAGCATTTTACTAGCATTTGGGGCACTTTAAGTTATGCAGTTATTTTGCTGATATTGCGGTTATATATTATGTAGGAGATAATTACGTTGATAAAGTCGGCCAATAACTGAGTCCATACAATGCCGGTCATTCCGAACAGATAGTTCATCACAAACAGTATGGGAATGTTCAAACAAAGATGTCTTATTATGGCCAGTTCAAACGAGACTTTTCCTCTGTCAACCGCCTGCATGAAATGAACCATATGGAAGCTCAAAAACATAAACGGAGTTGCAAAGCACCTTGACTGCAAGAACTGTGTTCCGAACCTCACAGTATCGGCATCGGATATGAAAGCACTTATAAGCGGTGCGGAGAAAATGCGGTAAAGCACAACGCAAACCACGGAAACGATAAGTCCCACAAGCCTAGCAGTTTTGAAGAAGTCAGTCATTCTTTCGTAATTTTTGGAAGCGTAGTTGTAGGCCACAAGGGGAGTCATTCCAAGACAAATGCCTATGCCGATATTGAGAGGGAGTCTCTCTACTTTAAGAACTATGCCTATGGAGGCAAGCTCAATGTCGCCATGTCCTGCCGCAAGCCTGTTTATAACAATATTTGTCAGGTCGAAAAGAAGCAGACTCATTGCCGCAGGAACGCCAACGGAAAACAGCGATTTAAGGGATTCAAGCCTTATCTTGTCCAAACGATGCGGTATGGAAAGCACAGTCTTGTCACGCAGTCTTAAGTATACTGTAATAAAGTATATAAGTGTTATGCAGTTGGAAAGCATTGTGGCTATGGCTGCGCCCATAACCTGATAGCCGTCGGGAAGAAGTACAAACATAAATATGGGATCAAGAATTACATTGAGTATTCCGCCCATGCCGAGGCCGAAGCCGGCTTCCCTGGAATACCCTATATTTCTTACCATTGAGCTCATTGTATTGGAAAGAACTGTTGGTATTCCGCCGATAACTACGACAAAAAGGAGATACTGCTTAGCATAGCCTATTGTGTTGTTGCTGGCGCCGAGAAAGCGGAGAAGCGGCTCCATAAATATAAGACATAACAGCGAAAATACCAATGCCGTTGCTGTGGCAAGAACAAGACTTATTGAGGCAACCTTTTTGGCCTCAGCTTCATCACCGCTTCCTATAAGCCTTACAACAAGGCTTCCTCCGCCGACTCCGAACAAATTTGCAATGGCTGTTATCATAAGGAATATGGTAAGCACCAACGATGATGCCGCAACCATATAGGGATTATTTGTCTGTCCGATGAACCATGTGTCGGCTATATTGTATATAAGGGTTATAAGCTGGCTTATTATTGTAGGCACTGCCATTATTGCCAGTGCTGACATAATAGGCATTGTCTCAAAAATTTCCTTTGTATTTGAATTGTTTTTACTGTTTTTCATTGTTATACTTCCTTTGGATATTTAAAAACATAGTTATTTTTAATGTATTATACCATTGAATTTGTTTTTTGTAAGCGGTTTACTGCTTAAAATTTGCTCTTACTTAAGTATGTTTTAATATCGAAGATACAAAATATTTCTATAATTTATTGTAAAGATAAAATTAATGTGATACACTCAAATCGGTTTGATTACAGTGATTTGCAATTTTGCTTTGAAAGGTAAGATATAAATTGTTTGATGATAAATATGATGAAAAAGAAGTAATGGAGCTGGCAATGCAGGCTGGATGCCTATTGCTGGAAAGCGGTGCGGAAATCTTTCGTGTTGAGGAAACGATGGAGAGAATCTGCCATCATTACGGCATAAAGGCAGACAGAAATTTTGTATTGACCAACGGTATATTTTTTACTGCCGAATATGATGATGTAAATGTTTTTGCCAGGGTACAGCGTGTTAAGGTTGGCGGAAGCCGTCTTGACAGGATAGAGGCGGTCAATCAGCTGTCAAGGGAAATCGAAAGCGGTATGTATACTCCCGATGAGGCGCTTAAGGAAGTAGATAGAATCAAACGAATTCCGGCAATAAGCCCCGGTGTGCAGATTTTTGCCTCAGGTGTCGGCTCTGCAGCCTTTACATTTTTGCTTGGCGGCAGCCTTAGCGACTGCTTAGCCGCATTTTTTGTTGGCCTTGTTGTGTATGTTTATGTGCTTTTCATATTCAAGAGATATTTATCCAAGATAGTTGGAAATATAGGCGGCGGTCTGCTTGCTACTGTGCTGTGTATATTTTTATATTTTGTTGAGGTCGGCGACCATATGAACTTTATGATTATAGGCTCTGTTATGCCTCTTGTTCCGGGAATTTCATTTACAAACGGTATAAGAGAAATTGCGGAGGAAAACTATATTTCCGGCGCTGTAAGGCTTTTGGATGCCATATTGGCATTCCTTTGCATAGCAGTTGGCGTAGGAATTGGAATTTCTATTATGGGCAGTTTCGTAGAGGGGGTATTTATATTATGATACTTCAGCTTATTGCGGCTGCCTTGGGAACAATAGGTTTTGCCGTATTGTTTGGCGTACCGAGAAAATATTATCTGGTTGGCGGTCTTATAGGTGCAGCCGGCTGGGGAATATACTGTATTTTTATTGATGCCGCAGGTTCAACCGTTGCGACGCTTTTTGCCACGGTTGTCGTTATATTTTTGTCCAGAATGGCGTCGGTATGGAAGAAGTGCCCGGCTACAATTTTCCTTATTTCAGGAATAATACCCCTTGTTCCGGGAAGCAGAATTTATTGGACATCCTATTATCTTGTAATGAATCAATTAGGTCTTGCCCTAGAAACCGGTTATGAGGCGGTAAAATGTGCGGTTGCCATAGTAATCGGAATAGTCTGCGTATTTGAACTTCCTCAGGGAGTGTTTCTCTTTTTGACAGGCAATAGAAAAAAACGGAAATGATACAATTACAATACTTGATAATTTTTGTCGTTTATAATACAATAAAAAGAGAGATTATCTAAGGCGGTATGCTTAAGAAAAAGGATGTGACCTTTTATGGCAGAAAAAAACAGAAGAAAGAAATCTTCTTCAAGCAATAGAAAAAGTCAGTATAAGTCAACAACAATACGTTCTGAAATAAATTCGTCGGAAAATATTTCAAGGAGACAGAAAACAAGAAAAAGAAATCAGGCCAGACATGACAGACGACAGAGAATAATGGTTGTCGGAATATTGGTTATTGTGCTCATTTTGGCCTGTATAATCGGATTTGCTACCAGAAAGAACGGCAGTGAGGTTTTGGTAAACGGCACAAGCGTCGGTGCAGTGGACACGAGAAAAGTTACACAGGACGACATTGTTGCATCGGTTACAGCCATGATTGCCGAACAGGTCGGAACCAATGTGCAGATAATGGACGAAATAGAGGTTAACGGTATACATATCTCGAGTAAAACTGAGGTGCTGTCCACGGAGTCAATGCTTGCACTGCTGAGGGATACTGTTGCCTACAATATAGAGGCCTATGCGATTGCCGTAGACGGCGAGGTTGTAGCAACGCTTCAAAATGAAGCCGAGGCCAAAGAAGTGCTTAGCTATCTCAATGAGCTGTATACGCCTGAAGGTGCCGAAAACGTTTCCATATCCTATGTGGAGGATGTTCAGATTGTCAGCCAATATATAAATGCCGATGATGTTATGGATGTTGAGACGGCTAAAAACAAAGTTGCCATTGGTGAGAGCTCTACAAAGGTTCATACTATTTCTTCGGGCGAAACGCTTTCATCTATAGCATCGGCCTACGGAATGTCGCTGAACGAACTGCTTGAACTCAATCCAAGTATCAGCTCCACTTCAAAAATATATGTAGGAGAGGAAGTTACTGTAGAGAGCAGTGAGCCTATTATTACTGTAAAAGCTACAGTTACTATTACAGAAACAGAAACTGCTGAAAAAGAGGTTGAGTACCAGTACGACAGCACAAAGAGCAGCAGCTATAAGAAGATAGTACAGCAGGGAACTGCCGGCGTTACGGAAGTAACTAAGGAGCAAGTTTATATAAACGGCGTATTTGACAGTGAAAGCACTGTTTCCACAACGGTAGTCACTCAGCCGGTTACTGAAATTGTCACCATAGGAACAAATTAATGTTTAATTATCGGCTTAGTGCGGAAATACGGAGATGATATTGTGAAGCTTGCAATGTGTCAGATGAAAAATTCAGGGACATTTGATAAGAATTTAGATAAAAGTATTTATTTTATCGAAGAGGCCGCAAAGAACGGAGCGGATATAATTCTGTTCCCCGAAGTGCATTTAACCGAATTTTTTCCGCAGTATAAAGAGTTGAATGTAAAGAATTATGCAGTAGCTTTGGAATCTGATGTTATAGGAAGATTCTGTGATGTTTGCCGAAAAAATAATATTATGGCTGTCCCCAATGTATATCTTGAGGAAAATGGAAAGTGCTATGATGCCAGCATAATGATTGATAAAAACGGCGAAATACTTGGAATTCAGAAAATGGTTCATATCGCATATGCTGAGAAATTTTATGAAACGGATTATTATGCACCGTCCGATGAAGGCTTTAAGGTGTTTGATACGCCGCTTGGCGGGATTGGCATTGTGGTATGCTTCGACAGACACTATCCTGAAAGCATACGGACAGAAACGCTTATGGGAGCTGACCTGATACTTATTCCTACTGTGAATACACTGGAAGAACCGGTGGAAATGTTCGAGCAGGAAATACGTGTTCAGGCTTTTCAAAACAGTGTGTTTATCGGAATGTGCAACAGAACCGGAAACGAGGGCGCTATGCACTTCTACGGAGAGTCGCTTGTTGTATCGCCTGCAGGCAATATAATTAATAAAGCCGACTCTAATGAGCAGATATTATATACGGATATAGATTTGCAGGAAGCTGAGAGAATAAGAAAATCAAAGCCCTATACCAATTTGAGAAGAAAAGAGTTTTATATGTAAGCTAATAAAGTAATAGCCGAAAAATGGCTATTACTTTTTTTTATTGCTTTACATAGCTTTTTATTATTTGACAAATAGGAAAGAAT
>JAJQDF010000276.1 GCA_021202325.1 Clostridiales bacterium
GCGCGAAGCAATCCGTGGTGCTTTAACATATATTTATATACCAAAACAGGAGTGATCAACGTGATTAAAGCAATTGTAGGTGCCAACTGGGGCGACGAGGGAAAAGGCAAAGTAACCGATATGCTTGCGGCGGATGCCGACATAGTTATCAGGTTCCAAGGGGGAAGCAACGCTGGACATACTATTATAAACGATTATGGTAAGTTTGCACTTCATCAGATGCCGTCAGGCGTTTTCAATGAAAATACCGTCAATATCATCGGCACAGGCGTAGCCTTCAACATTCCTTACTTTGTAAAGGAGCTCAACTATATTAAGGAAAGCGGCATTAAAAATCCTAAAATTATGATTTCTGACAGAGTTCAGGTTCTCATGCCTTATCATGTTGATTTTGATACATATGAGGAAGCTAGACTTGCCAATAAGTCCTTCGGCTCAACAAAGAGCGGAATTGCTCCGTTCTATTCGGATAAGTATGCTAAGACAGGCATACAGATTTGCGATTTGTTCTATCCTGAAATACTCATGGAAAGAATACAGGCAGCCTGCGAGATTAAAAACGTACTGCTTGAAAATCTCTACCATATGCCGAAGTTGGATCCTCAAAAGATTTATGATGAGGTTATATCATATAAAGACATCGTAGAGCCCTACATTGCCAACACAGAGGAATACCTTTATAAGGCTGTTAAAGAGGGCAAAAATATCCTTCTTGAAGGACAGCTTGGAGCATTAAAGGATCCCGACCATGGAATTTATCCTATGACCACATCTTCTTCAACCCTTGCAGGCTTCGGAGCAGTAGGCGCAGGACTTCCGCCCCATAAGATTGAGAAGGTTATCACAGTTACAAAGGTATATTCCAGTGCAGTTGGCGCAGGAGCTTTTGTAAGTGAGATATTCGGCGATGAAGCTCAGGAGCTCAGAGTAAGAGGCGGAGATGCCGGAGAATTCGGCGCAACGACTGGCAGGCCTAGAAGAATGGGTTGGTTCGACTGTGTTGCCACAAGATACGGCTGTATGCTCCAGGGCGCAACGGATGTTGCCCTTACGGCAATTGACGTACTGGGCTATCTTGATGAGATTCCCGTATGTGTTGGCTATGAGATAGATGGAAAGGTTACGAAGGAATTCCCTGTTACACCTCTCCTTGAGAAGGCTAAGCCCGTGCTTAAGGTTCTTCCCGGCTGGAAGTGCGACTTAAGAGGTATAACAAAGTACGAGGATCTTCCCGAAGCGGCCAGAAACTATGTTGAATTTATAGAGAAAGAGATTGGATTTCCTATTACAATAGTTTCAAACGGCCCCAAGAGAAACGAGATTATCTATAGATAATTCGTAAAAGTACTAAAAATAGGCCAAAAATAAGGGATATTTGAAAAAAGTACTTGATTTTATGTAGACTCAATGTTATACTATTTACAGTAATTTATTAGGCGTCGGTGAGAAGAGTAGGTGAGAACCTACTCTTTGCTTTTGCCTGAATATATATGAAGGAGGTCGAAAAATGTCCGGATCGGTAAGTACGGAAAAGAAATTGGAAGCCATGCTCAAGCCTACTGTTGAACAAATGGGCTATGAGATGGTTGATGTAGAATTTGTAAAGGAGGGAACAAACTGGTATCTCAGAATTTTTGTCGATAAGGAAGGCGGAGTCACAATAGATGACTGCGAGCTTATAAGCAAGGAGCTTGAGACTATACTTGATAAAGAGGACCCAATAGAACAGGCTTATTTTTTGGAGATAAGCTCGCCGGGTATCGACAGACCGCTTAAGAAAAAAGAGGACTTTATAAAATTCAATGGCGAAACAATTGATGTTAAGCTGTATAAACCCTTTGAGGGTTCCAAGGAATACACAGGCAGACTCATTGCCTATGGAGAAGACGGAAGCGTAACCATCGAAACTGATGCAAAGGAAATGACATTTGCTAAGAAGGACATAGCAAGCGTGAGGCTTGCAGTAGTATTTTAAGATTAAGGAGGAGCAGCAAAAAATGGACAGCGCCGAATTTATGCAGGCATTGAAGGAAATAGTAAAGGAAAAGGGTATAGACGAGGAAGTAATATATGAAGCAATCGAAACTTCGCTTGTTTCAGCCTGCAAGAAAAATTTTGGAACATCCCAGAACATAAAGGTAATAATGGACAGAGAAACCGGAAACATCGATGTGTATGCACAGAAGGATGTTGTTGAAGAGGTAGAAGATCCGGCACTTCAGGTAAGCCTTGAGGAAGCAAAGGAAATAAACCCGGTATATGAGATTGGCGACGTTGTTGATTTCGTCGTAACACCTAAGAATTTCGGAAGAATTTCCGCTCAGACAGCTAAACAGGTTGTAGTTCAGAAGTTCAGAGAGGCTGAAAGAGAAATACTTTATAACCAGTATATTTCCAAGGAAAAGGAAATAGTAATTGGTATTGTACAGAGAGTCGAAAAGAAAAACGTAATTGTTCAGCTTGGCAAGATAGATGCGGTGCTTGCACCTAATGAGCAGATTCCCGGCGAGGAATACAAGTTCGGCGACAGAATAAAGGTTTATGTAATCGAGGTTAAACAGACCACAAAGGGACCTCAGATATTCGTATCAAGAACCCATCCCGAGCTTGTAAAGAGACTTTTCGAGCAGGAGGTTCCCGAAATATTCGATGGTACAGTTGAAATTAAGAGCATTGCAAGAGAAGCAGGTTCAAGAACAAAGATTGCCGTATATTCAAAGGATCCTAACGTAGATGCCGTTGGCGCCTGCGTAGGACAAAACGGCTACAGAGTAAATATAATCGTAAACGAGCTTTGCGGAGAAAAGATAAATGTAGTAAATTGGAGCGAAGATCCTAAGGAGTTTATCGCAGCGGCTTTGAGCCCCTCTAAGGTTTTGGCAGTTGCAGTAAATCCCAATGAGCAGAGCGCAAGAATAGTAGTTCCCGACCATCAGCTTTCATTGGCTATCGGCAAAGAGGGACAGAATGCCAGACTTTCGGCTAAGCTTACGGGCTGGAGAATAGATATCAAGAGCGATACCCAGGCCAAGGCAACAGGCTTTATTACAGAAGACGGCGAATTCCCTCCGGAGGACATCGCACCCGTTGAGGATGATTTAGAACTTGAGGATGAGTTGGAGCTTGAAGACGAAATGTTCGAGGATGAATTCGATAATGAAATCGAGGATTATGACGAGATAGAACCCGAAGAAGACGAGACTGACGAGGAATAATAGGAGGTGTGCTGATGAAGCAGAGAAAAATCCCCTTGAGAAAATGCACCGGCTGTCAGGAAATGAAAAATAAAAAGGAGCTTATCAGAATAGTCAGAAATGACGAAGGTGAGTTTTCCATTGATACTACAGGGAAGAAGGCCGGCAGAGGAGCTTATATTTGCCCCAACGCCGAATGTTTGGAAAAGGCCATAAAATCAAAGGGACTTGAGCGTTCCTTTAAATCGTCGGTTCCGGCAGATGTATACGAAAAGCTCAGAGAAGAGCTGGAGGAAATAAATGGACAATAAAAAGCTAATGCAGTTTCTGGGACTGTGCCAAAGGGCAGGAAAGCTTGCCTCAGGCGAAACAGGCGCTGCAAATGCTGTTAAAAACGGAGAAGCCGAGCTTGTTATTGTTGCGGAGAACGCTTCGGACAATACAAAAAAGAAATTCAATGATTCGGCTGCATACTATAACAAAAAGATAATTGTATTTGGAGATAAATATGAATTGGGACGAGCGATCGGTAAGGATGAAAGGGCTAGCGTAAAGTTTTTGTAGGAAAAATAAATAGATAAAATAAGAAAGCACCAA
>JAJQDF010000158.1 GCA_021202325.1 Clostridiales bacterium
ACAAGCTCAAAGGGCTCTCCAACTTTCTCAATGGTTTCTTGTCCTTTATTTCTTCATAGAGAGCTTCCGATACCGCAACATATTCAAGGGCGTTTGTGTTCTTGATTATTGCGGCCTTGATATTGTCCTTAACTCCTGAGCCCATGAATGCCGCAGCAATTGCCTCGCTGTCATTCTTGGCTACGCAAGGAATCTTTGCCTGGAGAAGGCATTTTGATGTGATTCCTGTCAATGATGTTGCATCGATATTTATTTTATCAAATACCCTTCTTGTTATTACATCAACTACGCCAAGTCCCATGGAGTTTCCGTGGGATGCGTCGGTGAAGTCAAGAACGGCAATTGTTCTAATCTTTGGCTTTTCAGGCTCTGCCTGTCCGGCAATCATTATTCTGCCGACAACCTTTGTGTCTACGCAGGTTCCGGAAATATCCTTGCCGGCCTCGTTTACTATAAGTGTGTCGAATTTATCGGCAGGAAGGCGAACCATGCCTTCCTTAATCTGTGCCAATATCTTTGATTCCATCTCAAGAAGATTTTCCGGAAGTATGGCTGTAAGCGAATTGGTTTCATGCTTCCAGTTCTCTGTTATGGCGATTGCAAAGGCAACGGGGAGCTTCTTGAGTATAAGTCCTCCGGCACTTCTTATGGCCTCGCCGTAGCCCAATGTGAGGGCATTGAAATGCACTGCATCGGCTCCCTTGGGATTTCCGATACCGATAGCCATGAGCTTGAATATTCCGCTCTCGGTAATGTCCTCAAAATCTGTATGGGGCTTAATTCTATTTACAAGTATAACCTTATCGAACTCCATAGCCAAAGGATTGCCGTATACATCAAGACCGTTATCGGTTGTGCCGTAGTAAACACCGTCGGCGCATGTGCGGATATCTGTACCGATGTTTTCTTCTGTTACGCCGAGGGAGGCAAGCATTTCACGCTGGCCTTCGGCTGTACCGTTGCCGTGGCTTCCCATTGCCGCAAAAACGATGGGTTTTCCGCCGGCTTCCTTAACTGTGCTTACTATTTCACGGACGATTGTTGAAATATTGCTGATACCGCGGCTTCCTACAGCGATTCCGACTGTTTTGCCATCAAGCTCCTTCATGTCATAGCCCGATTTAGCAATGGTATTTCTGATTTCAGCGCCAAGATCGTCCAGTTTTTCTGCTTTATAATTCTGTTTAATCATTACAAATTTAGGAAACATACTCTTTACCTCCAATTATGTAAGTATCGGTGAAACTCTATACAACGAAAATTCTCTATGGCCAAGTTTTTCGGCGCAGGTCTCTTTGCCCTCGGCCGTCTCTTTTACCATATCAAATGTGGCTTTTCCAGCCTCGCTTATGGACATCTCTCCGTCAACAATTTTCGAGAAAACAAGGTCGAAGTTATCATCCATTATCTTGGCTATCTTCTCGTTTCCTGTTACCTTTATTACCGGTGCGGCCGCAAATCCCATAGGTGTGCCTCGTCCGGTTGTGAATATTACTATCTGCGCACCGGCACAGCAAAGTCCAAGTGTGCAGGCCATATCGTTACCCGGCGTATCTACGAATGTAACGCCTGTTTTTGTGGCTGAATCGTCGAAGTTTATAGCGTCAACTATTTTATTTGCTCCTATTTTGCAAACTCCGCCGAGGGATTTTTCCTCTATTGTGGAAAGTCCGCCTTCGATATTACCCGGTGACGGCTGTGTACCTCTCAAGTCAACCTTCATGCTGACAGCCACATCCTCAACGCCCTTTATCTTGCCGACAATGAAGTTATATATTTCCTCTGTTTCGCAAAGCTGGTTAAGTATTCCTTCAGAGCCCATAAGCTCCGCAGTTTCTCCGAAAACTACCTTTCCGCCAAGGTTTATGAGTCTTTCTGCAAACTCACCGAGGGCGGGATTAGAAGCTATACCGGAAGTAAAATCCGAACCGCCACACTCAAGTCCTACAGTCAGGTTTGATATATCGGCAGGCACTCTTTCCTGGGCGGCGAGCATTTTTTCGAAGTTCTTACAAATTTCTATTCCTTTATTTACACAGTACTCAGTTCCGCCGGTTTCCTGCATTACTATAAGCTCCGCATTAGGCTGAACCTTCTTTATATTTTCGTACAATTCGTGGGGCAGTATTTCCTCACAGCCGAGGCCTACAACAAGAACAGCTCCAACATTGGGATGAGTGCCCATTTTTTCAAGGCATCTCTGTGAAAGCACCTTATCATAGCCAAGCTGGTCGCATCCATAGGGATGCGTATAGGCATCGGCTGTTTTAACGGCAGCGGCAATGCTTTCTGCCACATGGTTCACACAGGCAACCGAAGGAATGACAGCGATACGGTTTCTTACGCCATATGTTCCGTTCGGGCGCTCGTACATCATTATTTTCATGCTTTGTCTCCCCTTCCCCTGCAGCTTTCAAGGTTATGAACGTGAACAAATTCACCCTCAACGATAGGTTTTGTAGCCATGCCGATGACATATCCGTATTTTACGACATTTTCTCCGGAGAGAATATCGTTTACAGCAATCTTATGACCACGGCCGACATCGGCCACGCACTCTACTTCTCTTATAACATTATTTTCTTTATCGAGTATTACAACTTTATCGCCCTTTACGATGTCGCTGAGGCAAGTTGCGACATTATCAATGGGTGACAATTTAATTGCCTTTTTCATATAGCCCTCCTTATCTATCCTATATAATAGGATGGTATCCTAAATTTCAAATTCTGACTATAAATTAGCATAGAGAAAGGGATTTGTCAATAGGTTTTTGAAATGATTTTTAAAATATAAAATCACTTGATATATAGCGGAAATATAGTTAAAATAGAAATATATTCATGAAAGGGACGAAATTATGCAAAAGAGCAATTACAGAGCGAAATACCCTGTTCAGACAGTGGAAAGAGCCATAGACATACTTATATATTTGAAGAACAACGCCTCCTCGGAGGGGCTTACATTGAACCAGATCAGCGACGGCATGGGGATTGGAAAGACGACCATACATCGTTTTCTAGACACTCTATTAGAATACGACCTAATTGAGAAATCGGACAACAACACGATTTACCGCTTAGGCTGGGGCGCCTACGAGCTTGGCAGTGACGTACCGAAATACAACGGCATGGATTCGGACAAATTTTCGTCCCATCTGAAAACCCTGAGCAATCATTTCGGCGAGATCATCAATCTCGGCATTAAGCAAGGCACATCAATGATTATCATTCGTCGTTTTTTCCCGGATGTATCCAACAGCAAGCTTATAGCCAACGTAAACATCGGCGAGCGAGAGCCTCTTCACTGCACCGGCATAGGAAAGCTTTTCTTAAGCGAAATGTCAGACAGCGAAATCACAGACATATACAACGCCGAACAGCACAAGCAGCTGACAGAATACTCCATAGAGAGTGCCGAAGTACTCATGGAGCAAATAAACAAAGTCCGCCGATTGGGCTATGCCATTGACGACCGTGAATCTTCGGTCGATGTATTCTGTGTAGCTGTGCCCATACGTGACTACACCCGTAAAACCATTGCCGGCATTAGTATCTCTGTACCCTTCGGCAGGCTTACCGAAGAGGAAATTCCGCAGGTTGCCGCAAAAATGCAGGAAGCAGCACTGAGTATATCCAAGACATTAGGGTATTAAAACCTTAAAACCTTGAGGCCTTAAGGCCTTAAGACCTTGAGGGCTTAGCCCTCAAACTCCCACCAAAGACTTCGTCTCTGGACACTACTACAGAAAAAACTACGTTTTTTCTGGG
>JAJQDF010000119.1 GCA_021202325.1 Clostridiales bacterium
GTACCTCTTCGAAATTCTCCGGCAGAGGCTTTGCCGGCCTACCGAACCGCACACCACGCATTTTTGCTATGCCTTCGGCCTGTCGTTGCCTGATTTTTTAGGCATACAAAAAGGCGCCTGAATCGGCGCCCATTGATTTTAGTATTATTCTATTAATAAAAAATTTCGTCCTCGGCTCTTCTTCCGCCGTACATTTCCTCAAGCTCACTCTTGTGGTATAAATAGCCCTCGTCGTCTATGTACTTCGCTCCCTTAGGACAGAGCTTAATGCACTTACAGCACTTCATGCATACGCCTGTTATCTGTGTAACATCCTCAGGATTTATTGAACCAAGGGGACAGTTTTTAGCACAGAATCCGCATTTTACGCACTTGGATTCATCAGTTTTCGGCTTAACCTTTCTGATATCAATGCCGTTTCCGTTTCTGTCTCTAGGTGTATAGTACGGTCTGATAGGATTCTCGCCCTTAACTGCTATGGGATCTTCATTTATATTGCCGCTTTCTATTTTTTCGACAATTCGACAGACAAGTTCAGCAGCCACAGTCATGTCCTCGTCGTCAGGCCTGCCCTTGCCCAGTGTTGTTGAAAACGAATGCTCACCGACAAATGCTCCGCCGGCAATTGTGTGGAAGCCGTCTTTTTCCATTATATTTCTCAATTCAATAAGGGCATCATCGAAATTTCTGTTGCCGTAGAGAACAACGGGTATTCCATAGGCGCCGTTTCCAGCAACGGTATCAAGATATTTTAGAAGAAGGTTCGGTACTCGTCCGGCAATTACCGGAGTTCCAAGCACAACAATGTCGTCCTCTTCATATACTTTGGCCTCAGCTCTTGCGGCAGGTAAAGTAAAATCGAAGGGCGTATACTCTGCTCCGATTTTATTGGCAAGCTCCTTCGCTATATATGTAACCATTTTTTTAGTTGTTCCCGTTCCGCTGAAATACATTCCCCAAACTTTTTTTGCCATATTATATCACCTCGTAAATTTAGCTAATTTATACTATTTTTTCAATTATACAATACAGCAAAATCATATTCAAGTTTTTATTGCACAGAACAAATTAACTTCCTGCTATGGTGATTTCGATTAAAGCAACTAAAAAGCTATATTTTTGTTGAATGATTTTTCAATATAATGTAAAATAAATTTATAATAATATTCTAGGAGGAATTCCCAATGGCGTACTTTACGTTTAAATATGAGGCATTAAAAGATTTTTCACAGGAAGTTTTTGAAAAAATGGGCTACACAAAGGATGAGGCAGCCATAATTACCGACGTTCTTCTTACCAGCGACCTTTACGGTATCGAATCACACGGTATGCAGAGAATGGTTCGTTACTACAAGAGCATCAAAAACGGCAGACTTATTATGGGAGCAGAAAAAGAGATTGTACATGAGACTTCCATCAGCGCAGTTATTGACGGCCACAACGGAACAGGTCAGCTTCTTGCCCACTATGCTATGACGCTTGCTATCGAAAAGGCAAAGAAGAGCGGAATAGGTATCGTTACAGTCAGAAATTCCAATCATTTCGGAATTGCCGGATATTATGCAAAGATGGCCTGCAAGGAAGGTCTCATGGGCTTTACAACAACAAACAGCGAGGCCATAGTGGTTCCCACATTCGGCAGACTTGCCATGATTGGAACAAACCCTCTTGCCTTTGCATTCCCCGCTGAACCCTGCGATTTCTGCTTCGACGCCTCGACATCGGTTGTAACAAGAGGAAAGGTAGAGGTTTATAACAAGAAAGGCGCTCCCCTTCCCGAAGGCTGGGCTGTTAATTCTGAAGGTAAGGTAGACTCAGATGCAGCTGACATTCTTACCAGCATAGATCAGAAAAAGGGCGGCGGAATTCTTCCTCTCGGCGGAGTAACAGAACAGCTCGGCGGCCACAAGGGATACGGCTACGGCATGGTTTCAGAAATATTCTCATCTATACTTTCCATGGGACTTACATCTAACCATACAAATATCGGTTCAACAGGCGGAACATGCCACGGATTTGCGGCTATGGATCCTGCCCTTTTCGGAGATCCCGAAGAAATCAAGAAGCATTTTTCTACATTCCTTCAGGAGCTTCGTGATTCGCCTAAGGCCGAAGGCCAAACAAGGATATACACCCACGGCGAAAAGGAAATGGAAGCTGTTGACAGAATACTCAAAGACGGCGTTCCTATAAACGAAAACACAGTAAGAGAAATGAAGACTATCTGCGATGAGTACGGCGTTGATATGGAAAAATATCTCGGAAAAATTGAGCTCTAAGGGTTCTGAACAGAATACATAAAAGATTAAAGGCGCTTGCCATATTTGTGGTAAGCGCCTTTTCATATAGCATAAGCCCCACAGTTAATGTGCAATTTTCGCTGTACACAAAAAGAGGACGGATAAATCCGTCCTCTGAAAAGACTCTATTAAGCTAAATATTAGTCTAATACAGCAAGAGCCTGTTTGAAGTCGTTGATAAGGTCCTCTGTATCCTCGATACCAACTGATACACGGAACATACCAGGTGTGATACCCATCTTTCTTCTGTCAGCATCAGGCATATGGCTGTGTGAAGATGTGCAAGGATGGTTAAGAGTTGTTCTAAGTCCTCCAAGAGTTGTAGCATAGTGTACAAACTCAAGCTTAGCCATGAACTCGTCGATCTTAGCTTCGTCCTCTGTGTTAAGAATGATGCTCATCATACCTGTCATATGCTCATCGCCTGCAGGCCAAAGCTTCTTAGCAAGCTCTCTCTGAGGGAAGCTGTCAACTGAAGGATGGTTAACCTTGATGATATGAGGATCTGACTCGAAGAATGCAGCAAGTTTAGCAGCATTGTAGAGCTGTTTCTCAACACGAAGGAACATTGTCTCGAAACCACGGATTGCCTGCCAGCAAGGGAACGGATCAGCAGGTGTACCAAAGAGCATACGCATAGGACGTACTGTCTCGATGATTTCGTGTGTTGATGTCATGCATCCAAGAACTACGTCTGAATGACCATTCATGAACTTTGTAACTGAAGAAATAACGATATCAGCACCAAGTGTAAGAGGTTTGATAGAAACAGCTGTTGTGAATGTGTTGTCCATCATAAGAAGAGCTCCGTTGTCATGAGCAAGTTTAGCAACTTCAGGGATGTCGATAAGGTTCATTGTAGGGTTAGCGCAAACCTCTGAATAGATGAGCTTTGTGTTGGGTTTGATAGCTGCTTTGATGTTTTCGATGTCGCCCATGTCTACAAGTGTTGACTCAATGCCGAATCTTGAGAACATTTTTCCGAATACATCGAATGTCTCGCCGTAGATGTTTCTGTTGCAGATAACATGATCGCCAGACTGAAGAAGTGAGCCGATTGTTGTTGAGATTGAAGCCATACCTGATGAGAAGATAAGTGAATCTCTGTCAAGTCCGGGAGCCTCAAGAGCTGTTACCTGAGAAGCAAGTACGTCACGGTCGGGGTTGTTTGTTCTGATGTATGTGTAACCCTGAGCATAAGCCTGTTTGATCTCAGTAAGTGTGTTAGCTGTGAAAGCTGTAGCTGCATAAAGCGGGAAAGCTTCAGGCTTTAATAAGTTGCATGCACCATCTTTATATTTTCTGGTGTAGAGAATTTCAGTGCTTGTTTTCATTTTAAAGTTCCTCCCTTAAAAACATAATGATTGTTTTTTTAAGTTCCCTTGTCGAAACGCTAATCAGGCGGTTCAGGAACATTTTTATTTCTACAGTGATAATTCTAAGCTATGTAGGTAC
>JAJQDF010000104.1 GCA_021202325.1 Clostridiales bacterium
GCATTGGGCAAGTCAATGTATAAATTGTGAACGTTTCCTTAAAAATAATTAAATTTTCCTAATAATTCATTCTTTTTCCACAAAACCAATAGCAGTCTGCCAAAAAACAAAAGCAAAGGAAAATTTGCATTAACCTTTGCTCTTCAATGGACGATATTATAATTGTTCAGCGTCCATATCTCTCAAAAATATGATTAAACCGGCAATTTCTCTTTATTGGTTCAGCTCTATCTCCGTGCCGCACACAACAACATACTGTATCTGTGAAATATCTATGAATTTATCGTATGTTCTGTTCATTTCTACATAGGTTCCGCCTTCGGCTTCGGGATCATCCTCACAGCTTCCGTGGCCCCGTCTGTATTCGTATACGGTTCCGTCCTTCATAACAAATTCCATTGTCAAATCCATGTCGCAGAAATCGTTGAACCGTGTTCCGTCCGGTGTATTTTCCTCGCCCCATGCCTCTGCCACAATTTCAGGATGGCTGGCCGCTCTGTAATGATGGTTGTCACATGAAGCCGCCGCTTACACGGGCAGTGACGGAAATCGGCGAAATTTCAAGCTTCGTCAGTGTTGCCTCCCCCGAGAATATCTCAACAGGAATGTTCAGTTCCAGTCTTATGGTCTGGTTTGTATAGTCCAGTTTTACATTTTTGAATTTGAAATCATAGCCTTTTACTGCTTCGATAATCTCAGAATCGCTGTCCATAAAGTCTATGAAATCCCCGAGCATTATATCCGCGGTTTTCCCCTGGGCGGGCTCATATGTTGTAATCTCAAATATGAACGAAATCTTATTGTCTGTCGGATCATCGTCCGCAACATCCCTCACACCCCATGAACACCTTGTTTCATCAAAAAGTCCGAAGCTTATGTCATAATCGTCAAACTGATAGCCGTGGTTTTCATGGTCCAGCACGGTCCCTTCCGGTGCCGTTACATCAATGCCGATATATAAGTTGCTGTCGTCCCCGGCGCAGTCCGTCAGCGTTACCGTCCAGCCGTTATGGCTTTGGCTTTGGTTAATACTGTACAGCCCCTCAGGAACCATTGTTTCCGCCGCTAACGACGAGCCTGCAAAATATTTATTAATACTCTGCCCCGACAAACCCACTGCGGCCGCCGTAACCGACATAATTGCCGCTGCGGCCGCCGCCACTATGAATCCTCTTTTATGTATTCTTTTCGGCTTCTCTTCGTTCATTTCTGCCTCTGCAGCAGTTTTTAATCTTTCCGTTAAGTCTCTCTTTTCTTCCTCACTGAATTTTATATCGTCCATATCTCTGTTTAATTCATCAAATTTATTCATATTATCGTCTCCAGCTCCTTTCTCAGCATTTCCCTTGCCCTGCTCAGCCTCTTTTTTACACAATCCGCCGACCGTCCTATTATTTCCGCAGTCTCGTTTATGTCATATCCCTCATAACAATAGAAATATACTGCTTCCCTATATTTTGCCGGAATGTGCTCAAGCACCGATTTCAGTTCCGGCTCACCGCTCTTTTCTTCGGCTTTGTCAAGAATAAAATCAGTATTTCTTCTTTCCTTGAACCAACAGCTTCTAAGCATATCCTTACAGGCATTTGCGGCGGCTTTTGCAATAAACGCCTTTTCCTGTGCGTGACTGCCAAACCTGTAGCCGCCTTTAAAAAGCTTTATGTATATTTCCTGGCAAATATCCTGGGCATCCGCTTTATTAAGGGAATAGGTCAGGCATATTCTGAGTATCATGTCCGCATAGGTATTTACAAAATGCTCCGCTCCATTCGGACTTTTATAATCAATCATCCTGTTTCCTCCTTTCACTTATAAAACGAATGAGCAGCTTAAAAGGTGACAAAAATTCCACATAAAAAAGGTGAGGGACAATGCCTTCACCTGAAAAAAACTATATAATTCATATGCCTGCTTCACAGGCAACACCATACACGAAAGCCCGATTGCTACGTTCTACGAACATGGCACAGTATGGCTATTGAGAACGCTTTCATTGCACCCTGCGGGAATCGAACCCGCAGCCTTTCGGTCCGGAGCCGAACGCTCTATCCATTGAGCTAAGGATGCCTAATCATATGTTAAACTCAAAATATTATTAGTTTATTATATGCAATTTATCCGGTAGAGGAACTCCACCATAATCATCTCGGAGCAAATCTTCTCCACAAGGAATCTCCTTGCGCTGAGCGCCCTCATGAGCTCCCTGTATTTGTCAAACTGCCCATAAAAGCTAAAAGCCGCCGAACAGGCATCCCTTGCCGCCGCATCAATAAGCTTCTCGTTGGATGCATTATCCATATCAAGATAGCCTGCCGCTTCAATGCCGTTGACAGCCGCCTGGGCAAAGGGCAAAAATTTTGAGCTTACCAGCTCAAATACCCGTTTCTGTATTTCTAAACTGTCATCGGACGGGGCATTCTGAGCCCCGTCCATGAAGTCCTTATTGTTTCTTTTCTCAATATATTCCCTGAAAATATTTTCTATTTCCAGTCCCTCGTCAAAATCTCTGCCGAAACTGTACATAACCCGTCTCCCAAAACCATATATGTTTATTATATGCCGGGAAACCTGTCATAGTTCTTATAATTCAATGTGCAGAGGCTTCAAATTCCATATTTCATCGGCGTATTCTCTTATAGTTCTGTCGCTGGAGAACTTGCCGCTCTTGGCCGTGTTTATAACGGCCATTCTTGCCCATTCGTCCTTGTTTTTATAGGCTCTCTCAAGTCTTTCCTGAGCCTCAACATAGGAAGCGAAGTCCTTAAGTACGAAATATTCGTCGCTTCTGTCGCTGCCGAGAAGAGAATTGTATACATCTCTGAAAAGCTCCTTGTTATCCGGTGAGAATGTGCCGTCAACAAGTGACTCCATTACCTTTCTTACTCTCTCGTCGCTGTGGTATATGTCCCAAGGATTATAGCTGTGCTCTCTGCTCATCTTGGCAGTTTCATCCGATGAAAGACCGAATATGATAATGTTTTCCTCACCGACCTCGTCATGAATCTAGACATTGGCTCCGTCCATTGTTCCTATTGTAACGGCGCCGTTGAGCATAAACTTCATGTTTCCTGTTCCGGATGCTTCTTTGCCGGCTGTGGAAATCTGCTCGCTGACATCGGCCGCAGGAATAAGTCTCTCCGCAAGGGTAACTCTGTAGTTGGCCATAAATACAACCTTTATTTTTCCGTTTACATCGGGATCGTTGTTTACAACATCAGCAACGGAATTGATAAGCTTAATAATATCCTTCGCCCTCTTATATCCGGCGGCGGCCTTGGCACCGAAAATAAATGTTCTCGGTGTTACGTCCATATCGGGATTTTCCTTAAGCTTTAAGTAAAGATTTATAATATGAAGCACATTCAGAAGCTGACGCTTATACTCATGGAGTCTCTTTACCTGTATATCGAATATTGAATCGGGATTAACATCGATACCGTTTTCTTCTTTAATATATTCGGCAAGCTTTCTCTTGTTCTCACTCTTTATGTTCATGAACTTATCTATGAATTCCTTATTGTCCGCATAGGGCAGAAGCTTTTCAAGTTCGCCAAGATTTGTTATCCAGCCGTCGCCGATTGTGTCTGTAATAAGGTTAGCCAAAGGCGCATTGGCATGGAGAAGCCATCTTCTCTGGGTAATGCCGTTTGTCTTGTTGTTGAACTTTTCGGGATAAAGGTCATAGAAGTCTTTAAGCTCCTGGTGCTTAAGTATTTCGGTATGGAGCTTGGCAACACCGTTTACGGAATGGCTTCCCACCATAGCAAGATAAGCCATTTTTATCTGTCCGTCGGCAACAATTGACATATCATGTATTTTTGCAGGATTGTTTCCGTATTTCTGAATAAGCTCAATACAGAAACGTCTGTTTATTTCCTCAATTATCATATAAATTCTGGGAAGGAGTCTGCTGAAAAGCTCGATAGGCCATTTTTCAAGGGCCTCGGCCATAATAGTATGGTTAGTATATGCACAGACCTTCTTTGTAATTTCCCATGCTTCATCCCAAGGTACATCGTTTTCATCCACAAGGACTCTCATAAGCTCTGCAACCGCAATGCTGGGGTGAGTATCGTTGAGCTGGAAAGCCACCTTATCGGGCAGTTCGCTGAAATCGGTATGTCTGCTCTTAAATCTCTCTATTACCCTCTGAACCGTGGCGGAAATAAAGAAATACTGCTGACGGAGACGAAGCTCCTTGCCCTGTATATGCTCATCCGCAGGATAGAGCACCTCTGTAATTGTGGATGCTATGTTCTGCTCCTCGACAGCCTTGGAATAATTTCCGGCATTGAATGACTGAAGGTCAAAGAAATTCTTAGGTCTTGCCTCCCAAAGGCGCAGTGTGTTTACTATGTTGTTTCCATAGCCTATAACTGGGTAGTCATAGGGAACGGCTATTACAGAGAAGTAGTTCTCCTGTATGAATTTAAGCTCGCCGTTATCCTTAACCTCTGTACGGACATCTCCGCCGAATTTTACCTCAACCTCATATTCGGTTCTCTTAATAGCCCAGAAATCGCCGTTGGCAAGCCAGTTATCGGGCACTTCCACCTGATAGCCGTTTTCTATCTTCTGGTCGAATATGCCATAGTGGTATCTTATACCACAGCCGTATGCAGGGTACTCCATTGTTGACATGGAATCCATGAAACAGGCCGCCAGTCTTCCAAGACCGCCGTTTCCAAGGCCGGGATCGGACTCGGCATTTTCAATCATGTTGTAGTCTATTCCAAGCTCCTCAAGAGCTTCCTTAACTGTATCATACATACAAAGGTTCATAACGCTGTTGCCGAAGAAACGTCCCATAAGGAACTCCATCGACAGGTAATAAACCATTTTAACATCCTTTTCCTTGTACTGGTCATGGGTTTTAATCCATTTTTCGGTAAACACGGTTCTTAAAGCATAAACCGCCGCCTCATAAAGCTGAGCCTCCGTCGCCGTATCAACGGTCTTTCTGAAAAGATTTCTGAGGCTCTCAGTCACAGCATTTTTTATAGCCTCTTTTGAAACAATATTATCCATTACAACCTCCCGTTTTTTATAACAAGACCACAACCGCCGCCAAAAATCCTGCGGCAGCGGCCGCTCCGGTTACAGCATTTGTAAAAATATCCTCTTCGGGAAGCGCCAAAACGCATCCCATATACATCACAGCACCTGAAGCCATGTATTCCGCAAACTCCAGTCCAAAGGCTCTGCCTATAACAAAAAGCACCGCAGAAACCACAAGCGGCGCAATTCCTCCGCTTTTTACAGCATCAAGCACTATGCCAATCAATGCTCCGGCTACAACAAAGGCAATGACAATGGCATATCCATCTCCCTCCGCCGTAAATTCTATGGCGGAAAGGGCGCCTACCGCAATGAATGCGCCCCCTGCACCTCCCCTGACAACATCAGCCGGTACATCTTTTCTATAATCCATACGTTTCCACCCGATAATCATATAATATTGTACTATTATATGATTATATCGGCAAATGGTATGATACACCGATTACTTCGTACCGTACATCTCACTGCGGTGCAAACGTATCAATTGTTTTCACTCTTCAATTTTTCGGCTCTTTCAGCCGCCGAAAGCGTATCTATGATTTCATCGAGTTCGCCTTCGATTATACTGTCAATTTTGTAAAGAGTCAAGTTAACTCTATGGTCGCTGACTCTTCCCTGAGGAAAATTATATGTCCTTATTCTTTCATTTCGGTTGCCGGTGCCGACCTGTGCCTTTCTTTCCCCGGCTATTTCCTCATTGTGCTTTTTAAGCTCCATGTCGTACAGTCTGGCATAGAGCACCTTAAGCGCTTTATTTTTATTTTTCAGCTGGCTTTTCTCATCCTGGCAGGATACAACTATTCCCGTGGGAATATGGGTTACTCTAACCGCAGAATCGGTGGTGTTTACACACTGGCCGCCGTTTCCGGAAGCCCTGAACACATCTATCCTGACATCATTCAAGTCCAAGTTTACATCAACCTCATCGGCCTCCGGCAATACCGCCACAGTAACGGTGGATGTGTGTATTCTTCCGCCGGATTCCGTCTCGGGCACCCGCTGAACCCTATGGACACCGCTTTCATATTTCAGGCGGCTGTATGCCCCCTGGCCGGAAATCATAAAGCATACTTCCTTGAAGCCGCCCAGATCGCTTTCATTGGCGCTCATAAGCTCAGTCTTCCAGCCCTTCTTTTCGGCGTATTTTGTGTACATCCTGAAAAGGTCACCGGCGAACAAAGCCGCCTCATCGCCGCCTGCTCCGCCTCTTATCTCCATAATGACGTTTTTGTCGTCATTTGGATCCTTGGGGATAAGCAGTATTTTAAGCTCTTCCTCTATTTTTTCAAGCTTTTCTTTATTTTCAGCCAGTTCCTCTTTCAACAGCTCTTTGAAATCATCCTCCGGGTTATCCCCCAGCATTTCAAGGACTTCGTCTATGGCCTTTTGGGTTTCCTTATATTCCGTGTATTTCTCCGCTATCGGAGTAACGGCGCTGTATTCCTTCATAAGGCTGCGCCACTTTTCCTGATTGGATATTATGTCAGGATCGTTTATGAGAAGCGAAAGCTCCTCATGCCTGTTTACAAATTCAGCCAAACGTTCAAACATCAAAATCCCCCTTGCGTCCCCAGACAACCCTGTCGAGTCCGCTTAGATCCTTTTCAATCTTTATATCGGTAAAACCATTATCAGCCAGAATTTTGCTGACCTCGCCGGCCTCATCATATCCTATCTCATAGAAAATATAACCGCCATGGCGCAAAAATTCAAGGCTTCCTTCTGTTATTTTTCTGTAAAAATCAAGCCCATCCTCACCGCCGTAAAGGGCGCCCTCAGGCTCGTATTTTCTGACATCCTCCATCAGAGTATCCATGTCCTTCCCCCTTATATAGGGCGGATTGGACACCACCACATCATATTTCATGGGCGGAATGCCGTCAAAAATATCGCCTTTAAAAAAGGCGGTATTATCCGAAACTTCGTTGTTTTCTGCATTCTTTTCAGCCGTTTCAACAGCCGTTTCGCTTATATCTGTTCCGTAACATTTAAGGCCTGCGTGCTTTGCAAGGCTTACGGAAATACAGCCGCTTCCGACGCCAATCTCGGCTATGGTTTTTAAGCCGTATTTTTTTGCGGCTTCCATTACGGTTTCGACCAATATCTCTGTATCAGGCCTTGGCACAAGTATGCCCTCGCCGACGCAGAAGTCCAGCCCCATGAATTCCTTTCTGCCGACTATGTATGCATATGGCTCATGTTTTTTCCGTCTTTTTATCATGCCGTCAAACTTCTTTTTCTCGGCATCGTTTATTTCCCTTTGGCTGTCGGTCAATATTTCCAACCGGCTGACGCCAAGCGCCTCAGCTAAAAGAAGCTCGGCCTCCAGTCTGTATTCCTCTATTCCTGCAATTCTAAGTGCTTCCGCCGCTTCAAGAACAATCTCTCTGACGTTCATGGTCAGTCCTCCGTAGGCAGATAGCGCCATTCAGCTCTGTAAAACGGTATGGAGTCCGGCTCTTCAATTCTGAGTACAGAAACAAGAGCCGCTATGGCGCATTCTATCTGACTTTCGTCCGGTTCGGCTGTTGTAAGCTTCTGCAAGCAAAGTCCCGGCGCACTGATTATTTTAACAAGGGACGAATCGCTTCTTCCTGCCCATCTTATTATTTCATAGCTTATGCCGGAAATAAATGGCACAAGAAGAATACGGCTAACCAGTCTTATCCAAATGTTGTCTGTCCTGATAAATATGAATACTATCATGCTGACTGCCATAACTATAAGCATGAAGCTTGTTCCGCATCTTCTGTGGAGCCTTGTATGCTTCAATACATTTTCCGGCGTCAGTGCCTCTCCGGCCTCATAGCAGTTTATGGTTTTATGCTCGGCGCCATGGTACTGGTACACCCTCTGTATTTCCTTCATCCTGGAAATAGCGTATATATATATTAAAAATATGCAAATTCTGATAAGTCCCTCAACTACGCCAAGCAAATACGTTCCGACAGAATCCGCAAAGAAATTGCCTATCCATACCGGCAGCATGAAAAACAAAAGCAGTGCTATTACAACCGAAACCGCCACACTGGCATATATCAAAACATCGTTGAGCTTATCGCCGAATTTATCCATCAGCTTCTTCTCAAACTTGCTCGGCTCGCCTTCTTCCTCTTCCTCACCGGCAATAACCGCACTGTTCATAAGTATTTTTGTGCCTATTACAAGAGAATCCAAAAATACCGACATTCCTCTGAAGATAGGCAGGCTGAAAAGCTTATACTTTCCAAGAACAGTTTCGTTTTCTCTTTTATCTACGGCTATATCGCCTTCGGGAGTGCGCACAGCTGTGGCATAAAGATTTGTGCCCTTCATCATAACGCCCTCTATAACAGCCTGACCGCCGTAGTATTTTTTGTCCTTACCCATATAAACGCTCCTTAGATAAGCAAAAAGGGACGGCATAAACGCCCTCCCCCAAATCTTTAAGATTACTTTCTGCCATATTTCTTGTTGAATTTTTCAACTCGTCCGCCGCTTTCAACCAAAAGCTTCTGGCTTCCTGTATAGAATGGATGACACTTTGAGCAAACCTCGACTGTGATCTCATCTTTTGTTGAGCCTGTTACAAACTCATTGCCGCAGTGACATCTAACTGTTACCTGCTTGTATTCGGGATGGATACCTTTCTTCATTTTTTTCACCTCGTCTTGTAAATTTGTTGATCAATAGCACGTTCAAAAGTCTATTTATAGACAACAAACAGATTATAGCATATACAAAAGATTCTTGCAAGATGCTATTTCACAATATTTTTCTCCATTTGCAGAATTCTTGATGTAAAAGCCTTGTTGTCGGCTGTTTTTTTCATAAGCTCTATGACAAAGGGCGTTGTTTCCGAAGCGTTGGCGTTTCCCGCCATCCTTCTCATGGCATACATGGACTCCAGCTCCTCCTTGGATAAGAGAAGCTCCTCACGCCTTGTGCCGCTCTTGTTTACATCTATCGCCGGGAAAATTCTTCTCTCCGACAGCTTCCTGTCAAGGACAAGCTCCATGTTGCCGGTGCCTTTGAATTCCTCAAATATAAGCTCATCCATTTTACTGCCCGTTTCCACAAGGGCTGTGGCAAGAACCGTAAGGCTTCCGCCGTTTTCTATATTTCTCGCCGCCCCGAAAAACTTCTTGGGGAAATACAGCGCCGCAGGATCCAGACCTCCCGAAAGAGTTCTGCCGCTGGGCGGAATGATAAGGTTATAGGCTCTGGAAAGTCTTGTTATGCTGTCCAAAAGTATTACAAGGTCTTTGCCCTGCTCAACCATTCTCTTTGCCCTCTCCAGCACCATTTCCGCCACCAGCTTATGATGCTCCGGCTTTTCATCAAATGTGGAATATACAATATCAACGTTTTCCCCTTCTATGGAGCGCTGAATATCGGTAACCTCCTCAGGTCTTTCGTCAATAAGAAGCATAATGAGGCTTACCTCTTTATGGTTCTTAGTAATGGCATTTGCCATTTTGGTAAGCAGTATTGTTTTTCCAACCTTAGGCGGAGCGACAATCATGCCCCTCTGTCCCTTTCCTATGGGCGCCACAAGGTCTATTATTCTGCCGCTTATTTCGTCTCTGTCAGTTTCAAGCTTCAGCTTTTCGCAGGGATAGATTGGAGTAAGATTTTCAAAAACAGGTCTTCCCACAGCCTTTTGGGGATTGTCGCCGTTTACGCTCTTTACATAGAGAAGAGCGCCGTAGCGTTCTCCCTCTCTGGCGCCTCTGGTTATGCCCTTTACATTGTCGCCGGTGCGCAGGTTGAACCTTCTTATCTGCGACTGGGATATGTATATGTCGTTGTCGCCCTGCTCGAAATTCTCCGTACGGAGAAATCCGTAGCCGTCGGCCATTATCTCAAGTATGCCCTCGCTTTCATCCCCCTCAGGGACGGGAGGCTCAGGAGCCTTTTCCGCCGTCTGAGCCTCAGCCACGTTTATTTCATGTATAGCTATTTTTATATTTTTAACAAGTTCATCTTTTTTAACTCCGGTAACCCGCTTAATGCCGAGTTTTTTAGCTTCCTCACGAAGTTCTGCCAGAGTTTTTCCTTCTAAATCAAGGTACATTCAATACCCCTCCGAATTATGCTGCAGGAATAGTAAGTGTCATGCCCACTCTAAGACTATCGTTTTCAGAAAGTCCGTTTGCGGTAAGTATTCTTGTATAGTAAGAACCGTTGCCGTACATCTTTGTAGCTATTCCCCAGTATGTGTCGCCTTCCTGTACTGTATATGTTGTTGAACCGCTGGTTGTTGAAGCTGTTGTAGTTGTGCTGTCGCCTGAGGTTCCTGTTGTGTCTGCGTCTTCATTCTCGGTTGTTGAACCGCCGTTGAGCTGGTTCTGGAGCTCCTCTACCTGCTCTGTAAGGCTGAGGTTCTCAAGCTTAAGCTCTTCATATTCCGCTTCCATTTCAACATATGTTTCGTTCTGCTGTGTAAGCTTTGTAACCTGTCCGGAAAGTGAAGCTAACCTATAGATAAAGAACGCCAGTACAACAATAAGCACAATTATAATAACTATTCTTAAAACGCTGTTTCCCGAATGTTTTTCCTCGTAATAGTCATCATCTTCACGGAAAAGCTCGTTCAAGTCGGCCTGCTTATCGATATTTGAAAGCTCAAGGTCCTTCTCTTCAATGGTTCTGCGTTTTCTTCTCGGTCTTTCGCTTCTTTCGCTGCGATCCTCCCTCTTGGGTGCCTTCTTTGCTTTCTTTTTGGGAGCTTCCTCTATCTCTTCTTCGAAGTCGTCAAATTCTTCCTCATCAACGGCTTCTACATTCACTCCGCCGAGCATCTGTGCTACCTTCTCTGCGGTAATGTCGTCGTCACTCTTATCCCCAGCATAGACCTCCTCGGCTTCTTCTGCCTCTTCCCTATGCTTATTTTTGGGAGATGAGCTGACAAGTCCCTTTGTGAAGCTTGTAAGGTCGTCAACATAGCTTTCCAGTTCTTCATCATCATCGATGGGATCCCTTGAAGCTGAGCTTGTTTCAGCCTCTTCATCCTCAGCGTATGCTTCCTCTTGGGCACGCTCGTTTACCGCTCTAAGATTTTTCTCCCTTGCAGATTTAATCTTGATACTGTGAGTAAGCTCCTCGCTGACTTCCTTTTTCATAAGAGGATGGGTTCCGATAAGCATCTCGGCCACGTCCTCCGGAAAATCGTCATAGAGCTTCTTATAGTATTCACTTGAGCCAAAGGCAGTTTCCTCTTCTGGATTTAAACCTTCGCTCTCATTTTCAAAATCATTGTTGTTCATGTTTTCGTCCATGATTTATTATCCCTCCGGTTATATATCTGTGTCAACATTTGTTCGTTTACATAATGAGCCACTATAATTAAACTTATTATTTTATTTTACAATTCCTAATCGATTGTGTCAACATTAGTGCGGTTTTTTAAGATAAAAGTAATAAACTTATATGGCTGCTTTATAAGTAACACCATATATGAAAGCCCGATTGCTACGTGCTTTCAGCACTCCCGCAATCGTTCCGTATTCGTACTCCGCTCATTTTTCTATGAAAAATGGCTACGTGACTCATACGGTTAGGTTTTCTAATAGTTATACTCTCAACCATGCAAGCATGGCACGAGCATAACTATTGAAAACGCTTTCATAGTAAAACGGCGCTGTTTTTGCTGAATACAGTGCCGTTTTTTCCCAATCACACTATTAACACTTGGTGCTGTTTACTTAAGACAGCTTTTCTTCGAGCATCTCTATGCCCTTGGCTATTCTCTTTAATGTTTCCTCTTTGCCCAATATTACGGCAAGCTCCGTTGCTCCGCCAGGTGAAGAAGGCTTTCCCGAAAGGGCGGTTCTTACAGGCCAAAGTATCTGACCGTTCTTGAGTCCATTTTCCTTAGCAAGCTCCATAAGTTTCTCATAAAGGCTGTCGTTTGTCCAGTCCTCCTGGGCTTCCAGCACAGGCACAACGGCCTTAAGGCTGTCCAATGCTATTTCCTCTGTGGTTTTCATCTTTTTATGGATATAAAGCTCCGTTGAATACTCCGGAAGCTCGTCGATAAAGTCAACCATTGAAGGAATATCGTTTAGAGTTTCAAGTCTTGTCTTAAGGAGATTTCCAACAAACTTAAGGTCTATGCCCTCTGTCTTAACCGCATCTTTAAGTCTGGGCTCAGCCAGCTCCCAATATTTATCAAAATCCATAGCCTTAAGATATTCGCCGTTCATCCATGTGAGCTTCTTAATATCAAATATTGACGGCGATTTGCTTATGCCTGATATATCGAATTTTTCTATAAGCTCGTCCATTGTGAATATTTCCTGATTGTCCGAAGGGCTCCAACCGAGGAGAGCGATATAGTTCACAATGGCATCAACAAGATAACCCTCGTTTATAAGGTCTTCAAAGGACTTGTCGCCATGGCGCTTAGACAGCTTATGCTGGGCATCCCTCATAACGGGAGGCAGATGGATATATTCCGGCGCCGTCCATCCAAAGGCATCATACAGCAGGTTATATTTAGGTGTAGATGAGAGGTATTCGCTGCCCCTTACTACATGGGTAATGTTCATTGTGTGGTCATCAACAACGTTGGCAAAATTATATGTGGGGTAGCCGTCGGACTTAATAAGTATCTGGTCGTCCAATTCGTTGTTGTCAACGGTTATTGTTCCGTATACAACATCGTCGAAGGATGTTGTTCCTTCCCTTGGCATAAGCTGACGGATAACAAAGGGCTTGCCTGCAGCAAGGTTGGCCTCAATCTCTTCCTTAGAAAGTCCGAGGCAATGTCTGTCGTATCTTGCAAAGGCTTCGCCTTCCTCATTGCTTACCTTAAGGGAATCCAATCTTTCCTTTGTGCAGAAGCAATAGTATGCCTTTCCCTTCTCCACAAGCTCAAGGGCATATTTCATGTACATTCCCATTCTTTCGCTCTGTACATAGGGACCGTAGTCGCCGCCTACATCCGGGCCCTCGTCATGCTTGAGGCCTGTCATTCTGAGCGTGTTATATATAACATCAACCGAGCCCTCGACCTTACGTTCCTGGTCTGTGTCCTCTATACGAAGAATAAACTTGCCGCCCTGTGATTTGGCGATAAGATATTCATATAAAGCTGTTCTCAAATTTCCTATGTGCATATAGCCCGTGGGGCTGGGTGCAAATCTGGTTCTTACTTCCATTGTGTTCCCTCCAAAAAATTTATCTTTAATTATCTTAACTGCTAAAAGCAAAAAAGTAAAGAGACTTTTGCCAAATTGGGGCTTCTAAGCGTTTTTAGTTCAATCCGCAAAACTATAGCCGCAGAGAAAAATTCCAACTGCGGCTATAGTCTAAACAAAAATATTTTCAAATATCACCGCCCGGCAGGCTTTTACTTCAGCGCCTGCTCGGCACAGTCAAGGCAATCCTCGGCCTTATTCAGCACCTCTTTGCCTTCGTGTATCATGCACCGTCCCTTGTCCTTATTCCTGGAAAGGTAGTACGCTCCGGCCGCCATGGCCGCTCCGCCGGCTATCATGCCGTTCATGAATCTGCCCATTTTATTCACTCCCAATCAATAAAATTAAATGCCTGCTTAGCAGGCACCACTTGTATGAAAGCCCGATTGTTCCATGCTTTGCACAGCCGCTGTCCAAGACTTTCATAACAAAAGTGATGTGCCCAAAATAAAGGCACACCACTATTATTTGTTTCTTATTTGCTTTTTATTAATATTTTAATCCAACTCATGTATAAACAGGCCGCTTCTTAATTTCGGCTCAAACCATGTGGATTTGGGCGGCATTATTTTTCCTTCATCGGCAATTGTCATGAGCTGTTCTATGGAAGTTGGATACATGGCGAAAGCAACCTGCATTTCTCCGCTGTCTACACGCTTTTCCAGCTCTCCGAGGCCTCTTATTCCGCCGATAAAATCAATTCTTTTGTCGGTTCTTATGTCGCCTATGCCAAGGATGGGAATAAGAACATTATCCTGAAGTATGGAAACATCAAGTCCCTTTACGGCATCGTCTGCTCGTATTTCATCCTTTGCCGTAAGCATATACCATTTTTTATCGATATACATACCGAAGTCATACTGCTTTTGGGGCTTTGCCCTGCCGGAAGTTTCCGCTATATCAAATTTTTCCGAAAGTCTGTTTATAAATTCATCCTTTGTCATGCCGTTTAAGTCCCTGACAACTCTGTTATAGTCAAGAATCTTAAGCTGATCCGAAGGGAATATTACCGAAAGATAGTAGTTAAATTCCTCATCGCCGGTATAATTAGGATTTTCGGCTCTGCGTTTGAGACCTACCTTGGCGGCGGAAGCATTTCTGTGGTGTCCGTCGGCTATGTAAAGCGCCGGAACATTTTTGAAAAGCTCCACAAGCTTATTTATATCTTCATCGCTGTCAATTATCCATACTTTATGCTTGATTCCGTCTTCTGCAGTAAAATCATATACAGGCGCATTGTTTTTTATACCGTCGATTATTTCGGAAATCTCCTCAACTGTGCGGTAGGCTAAGAATATGGGGCCGGTGTTGGCATTGCATATGTCAACGTGGCGTATTCTGTCCTGCTCCTTGTCCTCTCTGGTCAGCTCGTGCTTTTTAATGATACCGTTCATATACTCGTCAATGGAAGTACAGGCAACAAGTCCTGTTTGGCTTCTGCCGTCCATTGTCAGCTCGTATATGTAGAGCATTGGCTTTTCATCCTTAACAAGTATGCCCTTGTCCGCCATTGCATTAAGATTTTCCTTTGCCTTTTCATAGACCTCCGGTGAATACAAATCCGTACCGACAGGCAGGTCTATTTCGGCTTTATCAACATGAAGGAAGGAATAGGGATTGTCCTTTGTCATTTCCCTTGCTTCCTCGCTGTTTACAACGTCATAGGGAAGCGCCGCAACTTTCTCAGCCATTTCCGCAGTCGGCCTTACGGCCTTGAATTGTCTGATTACAGCCATTTTTTACGCCCTTTCTTATGCCTCTTTTACTATTCTGACTTTGCAGATTCCGTCTATCTTTTCAAGCTTTTCGGCTATTTCGTGGCATTTTCCGTTGAATGTATCCAAATCAACAAGGGTATATGCCCATTCGCCCTTGCTCTTATTTGTCATGTTATCGATATTGAGGCCGAACTCAGAAACCGCATTTGTTATTGCTCCGACCATACCTGAAATATTTTTGTGGAGAACGGCCATTCTTGCCTTTCCTGTATATGTAATGCTGCAGGCCGGGAAGTTAACCGAATTCTTAATATTGCCGTACTCAAGGTACTGCTTAAGCTCCATGGCTACCATTTCTGCACAGTTTTCCTCACTCTCGGGAGTAGATGCTCCAAGATGGGGTATGCATATAACATTGTCAAGGGCTATAACATCGGCATCCGGGAAGTCTGTAATATATTCTGTGATTGTTCCGTTCTCAATGGCTTCCTTAAGGTCGGCTGTATTTACAAGGCCGCCCCTTGCGAAGTTGAGAAGTCTTGCGCCCTTCTTTGTTATGTCGAAAAGCTCCTTATTATACATTCCTCTTGTGCTGTCGTTGAGGGGAACATGGATTGTTATATAGTCGCACTCAGCAACAAGCTCTTCCTTTGTGCCGGCTCTCTTTACCTTGCTTGAAAGGCTCCATGCCGCATCAACAGAAAGGAAAGGATCGTAGCCGTAAACCTCCATGCCGAGATTTACAGCGGCATTGGCAACAAGTACGCCGATGGCGCCAAGACCGAATACTCCAAGCTTTTTGCCCATGATTTCGGGGCCTGTGAACTGCTTCTTGCCTTTTTCTACAAGCTTGTCTACGTTGTCCTTGCCCTTGAGCTCCTTTGCCCACTCAATGCCCTCTACAATTTTTCTGGATGAAAGGAAAATTCCTGTGAGTACAAGCTCCTTAACGGCGTTGGCATTTGCTCCGGGTGTGTTGAATACTACAATACCCCTTTTTGAGCATTCATCAATGGGAATGTTGTTTGTACCTGCTCCGGCTCTTGCAACGGCAACAAGGCTTTCGGGAAGCTCCATGCCGTTCATCTCGTAGCTTCTGAGAATAATGCCATCAGGGTTTTCCATGCTGTCTGAAATAATATATTTTTTAGGGTTAAGCTTGCTTAATCCTACGTCTGAAATCGAATTTAATGTCAATACATTGTACATTTTATACAGTCCTCCGAATTATTTATTATCCATCTCAAATTTCTTCATAAACGCAACAAGCTTTTCTACGCCTTCAACGGGCATAGCGTTGTATATGCTGGCTCTCATTCCGCCGACGGTTCTGTGTCCCTTAAGGTTTACAAATCCTGCCACTGTGGCTTCCTTTATAAACTTAGCGTTGAGCTCCTCTGTGGGAAGCACGAAGGGAGCATTCATAAGTGAACGGTCCTTGGGAACAACTGTGCCTTTGAAGAAATCGCTCTCATCAAGGAAGTTATAAAGTATGCCGGCCTTCTTCTCGTTGATTTTCTGCATAGCTTTTACGCCGCCCTTTTCCTTAACCCATTCAAACACAAGTCCTGCAACATATATTGCGAAGCAAGGGGGTGTGTTGTAGAGTGAAGCATTGTCTGCATGAATTTTATAGTCCAGCATTGTGGGTGTAATATCCATGGCGTTTCCGATAAGGTCTTCACGGATAATAATAACTGTTACACCGGCGGGGCCTACGTTTTTCTGCGCTCCGGCAAAGAGAAGACCGAATTTGCTTACGTCAATCTCCTGTGAAAGTATATTTGATGAAATATCGGCTACAAGGGGAACATTTCCTGTGTCGGGAAGCTCTGTATATCTTGTTCCGTATATTGTGTTGTTGTATGTAATATAGAAATAATCAGCTTCGGGATCGAATTTGCTCTTATCAAGTTCCGGAATATAGCTGAATACCTTATCCTCGGATGATGCGATGACGTTTACCTTGCCGTACTTTAAAGCCTCCGATTTAGCCTTCTTTGACCACTGTCCGGTAAGCACGATGTCGCACTTGTTGTTTTTGTTCATAAGGTTCAAGGGAATCATGGCAAACTGTGTTGAGCCGCCGCCCTGTAAGAAAAGAACCTTATAATTTTCGGGGATATTCATAAGCTCACGAAGTGTAGCTTCAGCTGACTGTATTATTTTTTCAAAGGGCTTAGATCGATGACTCATCTCCATTACCGACATGCCTGAGTCGCCGTAACAGACAAGCTCTTTTTGTACTTTTTCAAGTACTTCAAGGGGTAACATTGATGGTCCTGCTGAAAAATTATACACTCTTTCCATTGAAAAAAGCCTCCTCAAAAAATAATGTTGTAATATAGTGTTGGTTAAAAAGTGTTAAAAACTTGTATGCCTGCTTTGCAGATACAACGAGGTATGAAAGCCGATTGCTACGTTCTGCGAACATCTCGCAATTGACCGTATTCGGTCTGCGCTTCCGCTCCGGTCCGCACTAAGCGAATATCCACCGGATATTCAGCGCCTCCGCTCATTTTTCTGCGAAAAATGGCTACGTGACTCATACGGT
>JAJQDF010000017.1 GCA_021202325.1 Clostridiales bacterium
AATTATACCTTTTATTATGTACTGAAGGTATGCATTAATCTGAAGATAATACAGACTGTAGTTGATAACCTGAAGTGTGATAACACCGATAAGAATACCGCCGATGGTACCAACACCGCCGCTGAATGATACACCGCCGATAACGCAGCCGCTGATGGCGTCTGTATCATAGTTAAGACCTGTGGATGTCGTAACCGACTGTACACGTCCGGCCTCAAGGAAAGCAGCAACACCGTAAAGGATACCTGCTACTACATAAACAAGCATAATGCTCTTTGTTACATTAACACCGGATACGGCAGCAGCCTCTTTGTTTCCGCCGATGGCAAACATATTTTTACCCAGTGTGGTTTTGTTCCATACTATCCACATGATAACAGCAGCTATTGCAAAGAATATGACAAGGTTCGGAACAGGTCCTAACCAACTGCCGTTAACAAGGTTGATATATCTCTGGTCAAGTGTGGCAAGGGGCTGAGCTCCGCCGGCCTGACTGTCGATATACAAGCACAGAGCACCATAGGCAATAAGCTGTGTGCCCAGTGAAATGATGAAAGCGTGCATGTTAAGCTTAGCAACGCCAAAGCCGTTTAACATACTGAACAATACGCAGACAACGATTGAAAGCAGTAACGGCAGTATAAGCGGAAGCGGTTCTGTAATCTGCGGATACATTCTTGATGCATATGTTACGCTCTGCAGAAGCGAGGCCGATATGGCGGCACCGCATCCAAGTATACGTCCTGCCGAAAGGTCAGTACCGGCAAGAACGATAAGTCCGGCAACTCCAAGCGCCATTATTCCTCTTGTGGACGCCTGAGCCAGTATTTTCCATATATTGTTCATGGATACGAAAGACGGCTCCGCAATGATTACGCAGATTATCATAATAATCAATATTATGTAAAGGGCATAATCAAGGAGTATTTCCTTCCATGACTTATTTTCAAAAATTTTAGCCATAGTTTCCCCTCCTTAAATATACATGGCCGCAAGGCGCATGATATCTTCCTGTGTTGCTGTTTCCCCATCAAGTATGCCTGCCAAATGGCCGTTTGACATAACCGCTATACGGTTGCATATGCCAAGAAGCTCCGGCATCTCGCTGGAAACCATTATTACTCCCTTGCCTTCATTTGCAAGGTTGATTATAAGCTGATAAATCTCATATTTTGCGCCTACGTCGATACCCCTTGTAGGCTCGTCAAGGAGCAGCACCTCCGGTTTCGTCAGAAGCCATCTTCCGAAAATAACCTTCTGCTGGTTTCCTCCAGAAAGGGATTTAATCTGGGTTTTCTGCGAAGGAGTTTTTACTCTCATGCTGTCTATAACCCATTTTGTATCCTTCTCTATACTGCTGTTGGAAAGAAGGAGTCCCTTTTTATATGATCCTATATTAGCTATTACCGAGTTAAAAGAAATATTCATCAGCGGGAATATACCTGTGGCACGTCTTTCCTCGGTAAGGAGGGCAAATCCGTTTTTAATGGCTATACGGCTGTCCTTATTGTTAACAGGCTTGCCGTTTAGCAATACTTCTCCGCTTTCTCGGTGAGCGATACCGAAAATTGTCTCGAGAAGCTCTGTTCTGCGGCTTCCTACAAGTCCGGCTACGCCGAGTATTTCGCCTTTATGAAGCTCAAAGCTTACATCCAAGCATGTCGGCATATATTTTCCTGTAAGGTTTTTAACCTCCAGCATCGTCTCTCCGGGCACATTTGTCTTAGGCGGGAATCGGTTTGTGAGGTCACGGCCAACCATAAGCTTTATAATCTTATCGGTTGTGAGGTCTTTGGCGTCCTCCGTCGCTACCCACTTACCATCTCGCATTATAGTAACTTCGTTTGATATACGAAGAATTTCTTCCATTTTATGACTGATATAAACAAGAGCAACGCCTCTGTCACGAAGCTTGTTCATAATTTTAAACAAGTGCTCTACCTCTTCCTCTGTAAGGGACGAAGTAGGCTCATCCAAAACAAGTATTTTGGCATTGTATGAAACCGCCTTGGCAATCTCAACCATCTGTCTTTGGCTGACAGAAAGCTTTCCGATAATTACTTTAGGATCTACCGGAATTTCAAGTTCATCAAAGACTGCCTTTGTCTGGTCGTACATCATCTGGTGGCTTACAAGACCGTTCTTTTTAGGAAATCTGCCAAGCCAAATGTTTTCCATTACGCTCCGCTTCAATACCTGGTTGAGCTCCTGATGCACCATTGCCACTCCGTTATCGAGGGCATTTTTAGGGCCGTTAAAATGTGTTTCCACACCGTCAATGAGTATCTTTCCGGCGTCCTCTTTGTAAACTCCGAATAAGCACTTCATCAGCGTTGATTTTCCGGCTCCGTTTTCTCCCATAAGCGCGTGTACCGTACCGGGCCTCAGTTTCAGCTGGGCATGATCCAAGGCCTTAACGCCCGGGAACTGTTTCTCGATGTCCAACATTTCGAGTACGAATTCACTGCCTGCCATCGAAATCACCACACTTCCTGTTAAAGTGATGCAGAATCTTTATATAATATCCCACATTTAATTCAAAAACTTACATGCCTGTCACGCAGGCCTATTTAGATATGAAAGGGCACAGCGGTATAACCGCTGCGCCGTATATTACATTAGATATAAACCGTTTAGTTTATGCTGTATAAGGTGCATAAGGAATACGAACTGCTACACCTGTTTCATCATATTCATAATCTGTTCCGGCAAGGAAGTCTTCGCCTGCTGCTGCGTTAAGAGCTATAGCTGCTACTGCATTACCCATAGCCTCGCCGTCCTGAAGAACTGTAGCGCTCATTGTGCCTTTAGAGATAGCATCTTTAGCTGCATCTGTTGCGTCAACTCCGACAACGGGGATAAAGTCGTCTCCGCCCTCGATGTTGTAGCCAATGTTTGTAAGAGCTGCAATACATCCCATAGCCATTGAGTCGTTGTTGCAGATAACAAGTTCGATTTTGCCTTCGTTAGCGGCAAGGAGTGCTTCCATAGCGCTCTGTGCAAGAGCTGTATCCCAGTTACATACCTGGATTTCACCGATACGCTCCATTACGCATCCGTCTTCCTCAGCCTGTGATACAGAATACTGAGTACGAGCAATTGCTTCGTTGTTGTCGGGCTCGCCTTGGAACATTACATACTGAATAGCTCCGTCGCCGTTAAGGTCGTATTCGGGATGCTCTTCGAAAAGCTGAGCGATGATGTCGCCCTGCATCTTACCTGCGTCAGCAGCGTTTGTTCCAACGAAAATAGCCTGGTCATATAAAGCGATTACATCTGTTTCGGGCTCTCTGTTAAAGAATACTGTAGGTATTCCTGCCTCTTTAGCCTTGTCAACGACACCCTGAGCGGCCATAGCGTCTACCATGTTTACGCAAAGTACGTCAACGCCTTTCTCGATCATAACGTCGAGCTGGTCGTTCTGTGTGGCCTGATCGCCTTTGCCGTCCTGCATAATGATCTCAGCTTTGCCGTCAAAAGCAGCCTCGAGAGCATTACGTACAGTTGAAATATATGTATCGTCGTACTTGTAGATAAGAATACCGACTGTGGGAAGTTCTCCCTCGGCTTCTGTGCCGTCCGCTGCAGTGTCGTCTGATGTGCTTGATGAGCTTGAGCATGCAGCAAGTCCAAGAGCCATTACGACGGCAAGAGCCGTTGCTAAAATTCTTTTCATCTTCATAATAATTTTTCCTCCTTTTTAAATAAAAGATTAAAGTATAAAAATAAAAAATA
>JAJQDF010000005.1 GCA_021202325.1 Clostridiales bacterium
CAAATGTTCAATTTAACACTAGTCATCGTCATTATTAGCATTATTAACCTCATTATTAATGAGGCTATTTGTGTTTGCTATAGGCGATTAGACAAGGATAAAGAGGCATTGATTTTTTAGTATATAATATTAACTAGTCAACCCCCGCAGTCAATCGCTGCGGGGGATTTTTTATACTATGAAAGTCCCGGACTAGTCCGGACAGATAAGCAAGCTTACTTGCATAGATGGCTGGACATCGGTCGGTCGTGTAAGCTTGAAGAGCGCTGCAATCGGACTTTCATCCCTAGAGTTGCCTGCAAAGCAGGCTTATAAGTTTAAGAAGTTTTCGGAGGTTGATTTGTATGAGGCTTAACGGTTGTGAAATTATAATGGAGGTGCTTGCTGAGCAAGGAGTAGATACGGTATTTGGTTATCCCGGTGGACAGGTTCTAAATATATATGATGCATTATACAAAAATCAATATCGCATAAAGCATATCCTCACAGCCCATGAGCAGGGAGCTGCCCATGCCGCCGACGGCTACAGCAGAGCCAGCGGTAAGGTTGGAGTATGTATCGCCACAAGCGGCCCCGGCGCCTGCAACCTTATTACAGGTCTTGCTACAGCCAATGCCGATTCCATTCCCCTTGTAGCCATAACCGGAAATGTTGCAATCAACATGATAGGCAGCGACAGCTTCCAGGAGATAGACACCATAGGGCTCACGATACCGGCAAGCAAGCACAGCTTTCAGGTAAGGGATATTGACGAACTTGCCTTTACGCTGAGGGAGGCATTCAGGGTAGCCCAAAGCGGAAGGCCGGGGCCGGTACTTGTGGATATTCCAAAGAATGTACAGATTGCCGAGACTGAGTTTGTTTCCGAACCTAAGGTTGAAAAAACACCGGATCCCATGCCGGATAAAGAGCTTCTCGACACTGCAGTGGAAATAATAAACGCAAGCAATTCTCCCCTCATTTACTGCGGCGGCGGAGTAATAAACGGAAACTGTCCCGAATTTATTGAGCCGCTGGCCGAAAAGGCCGATGCCTTTGTTGCCTTCTCAATGATGGGACTCACGGCAATGAATTCCGACAGTGACCGCTATCTCGGAATGAACGGCATGCATGGTCATTACGCATCCACCAGTGCATTGGCAAAGGCCGACCTTATTATAGCTGCCGGTGTAAGATTTGCCGACAGGGCAACTGGCAATCCCGATAAATTTGCCGAGAAAGCAAAGATAATTCATTTGGACATAGATCCTGCCGAGCATGACAAAAACATTACGGCAGATATCAAAATACAAGGAAATCTCAAGGCTTCACTGAAATATATTCTCGAAAATATTGCTCAGGGCGAGCATCCCAAATGGCACGAAACCATTTCAAAGGAAAAGGAAATTGAGGCCTCGCTCTATGAAAAGAGTGACAGAATGACAGCCATCGATGCCATAAGGACAGTAAACAAGCTCACAGAGCCTGACACGCTGATAGCCACCGATGTAGGACAACACCAGATGTGGGTAGCCCAGGAATATCATTTCAAACAGCCCAGAACCCATCTTTCCAGCGGCGGCCTCGGTACAATGGGCTACGGACTTGGAGCGGCCATAGGTGGCTCAATAGCCACCGGCAAGCGGGCTGTTCTCTTCACAGGTGACGGAAGCTTTTCAATGAATTTAAATGAGCTTGCCACCGCCGTAAGCCAAAACATTCCTTTGACAATAGTGCTTTTAAACAACAGCTGTCTTGGAATGATACGTCAGCTTCAAAGCCTGTTCTGCGAAAACCGTCATATGGCTCTCGGTGAGGAAAGGCGCACCGATTTCGTTAAGCTTGCCGAGGCCTTCGGTGCTAAGGGCTACAGAGCCGGAACCACCGATGAGCTTGAAGCGGCGTTTAAAGAAGCCTATCAGCTTAACTCACCGTCGCTTATAGAATGTATAATACCGTCTGACGAACTTGTTCTTCCAACGGTTCCGCCAAACGGCTCGTTGGATAATATCATACTGCAATAAGGAGGTATAAATATGGAAAATAAATTTACTGTATCAGTTATAGTCAATAATCATCCGGGAGTACTGACAAGGGTTTCTTCCCTATTCAGTCAAAGGGGCTTCAATATCGACACTCTTACCCTCGGAGAAATAGAAAATCAGAACTACACAAGAATAACAATAACAGCCTATGGCGATGAGCACAAAAAGGATCAGCTTCTCAAACAGCTTTCAAAGCTCTATGACGTTAAGACTGTGGAGATTGTTCAGCCCGAAGGCGCTATTTTCCGTGAGCTCCTTATCGTAAAGGTAAGCGCCGCCGGAGGAAAGCTTAGAGAAATACTCGATGCGGCCACCGTATTCAGAAGCAATATCGTTGATATGTCTCCCGGCTCCGTATGCATAGAGATGACCGGCGAAACATCAAAAATAGATGCATTTTTAACCTATATCGAA
This sequence comes from Clostridiales bacterium, assembly GCA_021202325.1. Taxonomy (GTDB): domain Bacteria; phylum Bacillota; class Clostridia; order Lachnospirales; family Anaerotignaceae; genus Metalachnospira. The sequence continues at coordinate 2,439 of JAJQDF010000005.1, forward strand.
AGCTACGGCATATTGGAATACTGCCGTACAGGATTTATCGCTGTAAAAAGAGGCACAAACTGCCTTTTAAATGCCGACACACCGGCGTAAATAAATATAAAAAACAATTAATTTTAAAGGAGAAGTGAAAAAATGGCAACAATGTATTATGAGAAAGACGCAGACATGAAGTATATCGCCGATAAAAAGGTTACAATCATAGGCTACGGCAGTCAGGGACATGCCCATGCCCTTAACCTTAAGGACAGCGGAATTGACGTTACAGTAGGTCTCTACAAAGGCTCAAAGAGCAAGAAGAGAGCTGAGGAAGCAGGTCTTACAGTAAAGAACACAGCCGATGCAGTAAAGGGTGCTGACATTGTTATGATTCTTGTAAACGATGAATTACAGGCAAAACTCTACAAAACAGATATTGCTCCCAACCTTAAATCAGGTGCAACTCTTGCATTTGCTCATGGCTTTAACATCCACTACGGTCAGATTGTTCCCCCTGCAGATGTTGACGTTATCATGGTAGCTCCCAAGGCTCCCGGCCACACAGTAAGAAGCGAGTTCCTTGATGACTTCGGAACACCCATGCTCATCGCTGTATATCAGGATGTAAGCGGAACAGCCAAGCAGACAGCCCTTGCCTATGCAAATGCTATCGGCGGAACAAGAGCGGGCGTACTTGAAACAACATTCCGTGAAGAAACAGAAACAGACCTTTTCGGTGAGCAGGCAGTTCTCTGCGGCGGCGTATGCGCTCTTATGAAAGCCGGCTTCGACACACTTGTAGAAGCAGGATATCAGCCTGAAAACGCATACTTCGAGTGCATGCATGAAATGAGGCTTATCATCGACCTTGTTGTTAAAAACGGTATGTCATTCATGAGAAATTCAATCAGCGACACAGCTGAATACGGCGACTACACAGCAGGCCCTAAGATTGTAACAGATGAAACAAGAAAAGCTATGAAGGGAATACTTACAGACATACAGGATGGCAGCTTCGCCAAAGACTGGATCCTTGAAAACCAGGCTGGCCGCCCTCATTTCGAATCAATGAGAAGAATGCAGAAACAGCACCTTTCAGAGACAGTCGGCGCTGAACTCAGAAGCCACATGAGAATGAAGTAAATCAATAAATTAGTTTTAATCTCGATTTTGTATACAATTTAAGTATATTAAAAATGGGGCTGTAAATATTGTGGTGTCCAGCCTACAAATACCTCCATTTAGGGAACGGGAGTATCCCAAGGTTTGTGTAAACCTCCAAACTGATGTAAGATATAATTACA
>JAJQDF010000043.1 GCA_021202325.1 Clostridiales bacterium
TATCATACTTATGAACTTAAGGAGAGAATTATATGAATAAATTAAAGGTTATTATTCTTGCGGCAGGAGAGGGAAAGCGAATGAAAAGCAAGCTTCCCAAGGTTCTCCACAAGGTTGGCGGCAAAACCATGGTTGAACATGTAATTGATACCGCAAACAGTGCCGGTGCAGATGATATTTGTGTTGTAATAGGCCACGGAGCAGACGAGGTCAGGGAGGCACTCGAAGGCAAAAACGTAAGTCTTGCAGTGCAGAGCGAAAGACTCGGCACAGGCTATGCGGTTATGCAGGCCGGCGATTTCATAGAGGATGGAGCCGACATATTGGTGCTTTATGGTGACACTCCGCTCATAACTGCCGAAACAATAAATAAACTGCTGGAGTTCCATAGAGGCGAGAACAACAGCATTTCCATAATTTCCGCCATGGTGGATGATCCAACAGGCTACGGCCATATAATAAGGGATAAGGATGGAAGCTTTTTGAGAAATGTGGAGCATAAGGATGCCTCCGATGAGGAAAAGCTTGTCAAGGAAATAAACACGGGTATTTACTGCTTCACCGGCGAGAGCCTCAAAAAAGGTCTTTCTTTGCTTAAAAACGATAATGTTCAGGGCGAGTATTATTTGCCCGATACATTGGAAATAATACTTAAGGACGGCGGCAGAGTAAACGCAATGGTTGCAGAAAGTGCAGAAGAGTTCGCCGGAGTAAACTCAAGGGCACAGCTTGCTGAGGCTGAGGCGGTCATGAGAAAAAGAATTAACCGCATGTATATGGATAACGGCGTAACGATGATAGATCCCGAACGCACATATATCGAGGCAGGAGCCGTAATTGGAATAGACACTGTGCTTCTTCCGGGCGTTGTTATAGAAGGCAATACCATAATTGGTGAGGACTGTGTTGTAGGCCCCGATTCAAGACTTACAAATGTTAAGCTTGGAAACAGCGTAAAATTCCAGTATTCCACAGCCATTGATTCTTCGGTGGGCGATAATTCCAAAGTGGGCCCCTATGCCTATATAAGACCTAACTGCACAATCGGAAAGAATGTTAAAATAGGCGACTTCGTTGAGGTCAAAAATTCAGGCGTAGGCGACGGCACAAAGGTTTCCCACCTGACATATATAGGCGATACCGATGCCGGTGAGAGAATAAACTTCGGCTGCGGTACGGTTACCGTAAACTATGACGGAAAGAAAAAATTCAGAACAACCATAGGCAGCGATGTATTCATAGGATGCAATACAAACCTTGTTGCACCGGTCAGTGTGGGCGACGGCTCGTATATTGCGGCAGGCTCCACCATAACTGACGATATTCCTCAAAATTGTCTTGCGATTGCCAGAGAAAGGCAGATTACTAAAAAAGGTTGGACTAAAAAGTAAAATTTTTTGGACTATTCATGTAAAATTTTGAGTAGTTTTAATGTTGAATTTTGATATATTGTGTTGTACCATATAAGATGAACGGCCATAAATGACTCATATAACGACATACACAACCGAATAGGGGGACAATTTCAAAATGATGTACACAGGCAGAAGCAATATCAAAGTTTTTTCCTGCAACTCAAATCCTGAACTTGCCGAGGCTATTGCCAAGAACCTTTTCCTTTCGCTCGGACAGGCGGAGGTAACAAAATTCAGTGACGGCGAAATTTCTGTAAAAATTAACGAAACTATTAGAGGCGCTGACGTTTATATTATCCAGTCAACTTCAGATCCCGTAAATGATAACCTTATGGAGCTTCTTATTATGATTGATGCCATGCGCAGAGCATCAGCCGAAAGAATAACAGCGGTTATCCCTTACTACGGATATGCAAGACAGGACAGAAAAGCAAGGGCAAGAGACCCGATCAGCGCAAAGCTTGTGGCTAACCTTATTACTACAGCAGGAGCGGACAGAGTTCTCACAATGGATCTCCACTGTGCACAGATACAGGGCTTCTTTGATATTCCTGTTGACCATCTTCACGGAAATCCCATACTTACAAACTACTATCATGAGAAGTATGCTGACATGCTCGATGAGTTCGTTGCGGTTTCTCCCGACCTTGGAAGCGTTGGCAGAACAAGAAGCTTTGCTACAAAGGTAGACATTCCTCTTGCTATCATCGATAAAAGACGTCCAAAGGCCAATGTCAGCGAGATCATGAACATAATCGGTAATGTCGAAGGCAAGAGAGTTATCCTTGTGGACGACATGATTGACACTGCCGGAACAATATGCAATGCGGCAAAGGCTCTTATGGAAAAAGGAGCAATTGAGGTTGACGCCTGCTGTACACATCCGGTATTATCGGGCCCTGCCATTGAGAGAATAGAAGACTCTCCCATTAAGGAGCTTGTTGTTCTCAATACAATCGCTCTTCCGCCTGAAAAGAAAATATCTAAGATTAAGGAGCTTTCTGTTGCACCTTTATTTGCGGATGCCATCAACCGTATCCATGAGGGCATTTCTGTTTCCAAGCTCTTTGATTAATCAAATGACATTCGGTATGGGCACCTGATTTTTGGCTGCCCATACTTTTTATTCATTATTTAAGGAGGTAACATATGAAATACGATTTTCCAAAGCTTGACCTTCATCTTCATCTTGACGGCTCCATGCTTCCCGAATCTGCTTGGGAAATGGCAAAGGAGAGAGGCGTTAAGATGCCTGCTGACAACTTAGAGGACTTCAAAAAATTTATAATTGTTACGGCTGACTGCCGTGACGTAAACGAATATCTTGAAAAATTCGAACTGCCCCTTCAGATTATGCAGGACAAAGAAGCGATAATCCGTACAGCCAGGGAACTTGTAATTATGCTTGCGTCCCAGGGACTTGTATATGCCGAGATTCGTTTTGCGCCCCAGCTCCATATGAGAAAGGGACTTACACAAGACGATGCCATTGAAGCTGTTCTCGAGGGCGTAAAGCAGGGCATGGAGGAAGCAAAGACAATAGATATAGGCGTTATTTGCTGTGCCATGAGCGTTGGCCTTGAGACTGTGAACAAAGAGGAAAATCTTGAGACAATAAGAGCAACAAAGAGATACCTTGGAAAGGGCGTTGTGGCCGCTGACCTTGCCGGCGCAGAGGGAATAGTTCCTCTGCGTAATTTCGGCTATGTGTTTGACCTTGCCCGTGAGCTGAATGTTCCATTCACATGTCACGCAGGCGACAGCGACGGCCCCCAGACAGCATGGGATGCCCTTGCCTTCGGCACAAAGAGAATAGGCCACGGACATAGGGTGTATGACGATAAGGAGCTTATAAAGAAGTGCATAGAGGATAATGTTACTCTTGAGATATGCCCCACAAGCAATATACAGTGTCAGTCACAGCCCAGCTATGCCGAGCATCCTGCCAAAAAGCTTCTTGACATGGGTGTCAGAGTAACCATAAATACAGACAATATGGTACTTTCAGACATTAATCTTGATAAGGAATATGACCATTGCTTGAACGACATGGGCTTCGAGTATAACGACCTTATCAAAATGAACATCAACTCCGTTGAGGCGGCATTTATGCCTGAGGAGAAAAAACAGCCCATCATCAATAAGCTGAAAACATACTATAAGTAAAGAATGAAAATGTAAACGGGAGAGGTGTTGGCCTCTCCCGTTCGTTTAAGGGGTTCTTAAAGAATCCTTGTCTGATTAAGACGCCTGCATTCATCCTAATCAGAGGGTGTTTATTA